>NZ_LATL02000334.1 GCF_000972705.2 Limnoraphis robusta CS-951
TTGTAACTATATAAATAGCACCGTCAATCCTAAAATCAAGAACAAGAATAAGATACAAGCTGAGGTTTATAAAACTGTTAGAGAGTGTTTTGGATTGTCAGCAAACCTCGTTGTCAGGGCTTGCGCCAGGGTTGCTTCTAATCGCAAAACAGCCGCTTTAAAGAAACGCCCAGTTAAAACTTTCAAAGCAACTTCGGCAGACTATGACGCAAGGATTTTTTCCTACAGGGAAAAAGATCAAACCGTTAGTCTGTCCACAGTAGAGGGGCGAGAGCGGGTTCACTTGATTTTAGGAAGCTATCAGATAGGGAAGCTGAAAGGAAAAACGCCAACATCAGCAACTCTGTCAAAACATAGAGACGGTAAACTCTACATCCATATCCAGATTAAAGATCAAACTCCATCTCCCAAAAATACAGACAATGTTATTGGTGTGGACTTAGGTCGCCGCGATATTGCTGTTACATCCGAGGGATTTAATTGGAGCGGCGAAAACATTACAAAGGTCAGAAATAGGTTTTCTAGAGTTAGGGCTTCTGTTCAAAAGAAAGGCACAAAGGGAGCAAAACGACTCCTGAAACGGCTATCTGGTAGAGAGAAGCGATTATCTTACCTGGGTAAACCACAACATAAGTAAACAAATCATTTCTCGCGCTATAGAGACTGAAGCTAGTGTGGCTGTAGAAGATTTGACGGGCATCAGAGACAGAGCTAATACTCAACCTAGAAACAAGACTGAACGCAGAAGATCTAATAGTTGGGCGTTCTATCAACTTCGACAATTTCTTGAATACAAAGGAGTAAANCAAAAGAAAGGCACAAAGGGAGCAAAACGACTCCTGAAACGGCTATCTGGTAGAGAGAAGCGATTATCTTACCTGGGTAAACCACAACATAAGTAAACAAATCATTTCTCGCGCTATAGAGACTGAAGCTAGTGTGGCTGTAGAAGATTTGACGGGCATCAGAGACAGAGCTAATACTCAACCCAGAAACAAGACTGAACGCAGAAGATCTAATAGTTGGGCGTTCTATCAACTTCGACAATTTCTTGAATACAAAGGAGTAAAAGTTGGGGTTGAAGTGGTAGCTGTTTCTCCTCGATATACCAGTCAAACTTGCCACAAATGCCTGCATATACACCCAAAACAAGGAAAGTCTTACCGTAGCGGCAAGACTTTTAAGTGCGGTCATTGTGGGTGGAAAGGAGATGCAGATCTCAATGGCGCGAAGATGATTTCAATTGTGGGGCAGTCTGTAAGCCTGCCTGTAACGCGCAATCCTCTATCATGTTCGGTACTAGAAGCGTATATTGGATTAGTGCGAATGCCCCGAGACTTTAGTCGGGGGTAAGCTTACAAAGTTGTTTGTCTTCTGGTGCTACTTTAGGATTATATTTAATATAGTCGCCAATCTGCTCACAACCTCGCTGCAATAATGGATCAATCTCTGAATTTTCAAAAAAGTCGTGAAAATCGATATTCCAAACACTGACACGGTTCATCCCATCAATAGAAACCAGTTGACCTTCAGGACTAAAACCCACCCATTCAAGACGGTTCAAGCCTTCTTGCAACGTGAGTAAAAGCGTCCCAGTTTTATCCCAAATTTTCACCATGCCATCTTCACTCGCCGAGGCGAGAATTTGACCATCAGGACTAAAACTGACCTGATAAACGGCTTTTTTATGCGCCCCAATTGGAGTTAAGCTAGAAACATCTTGCCATTTTCCATCTAGAGATCGCCAAAGTTTGATCGAACCGTCATCGGTGGCGGCGGCGACTAAATCATTATCTGTCGGACTAAAACTCACCGAAGAAAACTTACGATTACCCGACAATGTAGCAATTAGAGTCCCGTCTTTACGACTCCATAACCTCACCGTTTTATCGTGACTGGCAGAGGCTAAAATTTCACCATTGGGACTAAAACTGACACTCGTCACCGCATCATCATGTCTGCGGGTGTAAAGCAATTGACCCTCTGGTTGCCAAACTTTAATGGTTTGATCCTGACTGGCTGAAGCAATCACCTGATCTTCTGGAGATTTTTCGGGACTGAAACTAACATGATTAACCGCTTCAAGATGACCGATGAAAGTCCGCAGAGGTTTACCATCGGTTTTCCAGAGTCGAACCGTTTTGTCCTGACTCGCCGAAGCCATCATTGTACCATCCCGACTGAAGCTAATCCCCGTCACCTGATCCTGATGACCTTGAACCGTTAACTGTCGGGTCCCCTGAGAGGGATTCCACAATCTAAATGTATTATTATCGCTGGGTGTGGCGATCAGTTGGCCCTGGGGATGAAAACTCGCCCCTCGACCCACCACCTTGTAGTTAGGCTGAAAGACTTTTGGCGGAATACTGTCCATACTCCACAACCTCACCGTCCAGTCACTACTGGCTGAAACCAAGGTTTTGCTATCAGGAGTAAAACTCACCTGATTGACAGTCCCCCCGTGACCTGTGAGGGTAGAGATTAACGTCCCATCACTCGCCCAGAGTTTGATTTCACCGTTGCTACTCCCGGAAGCCATGCGTTGACTATCGGGACTAAAACTAATGCTATTAACCGGGGCTTGATGTTGTTTTAAAGTTTTAAAAATCCTGTAGGTTGAACCGTTGCGTTTCCATAATTTTATCGTGTAGTCATCACTTCCCGAAGCGATCATTTCTCCATCGGGGCTAAAATTAACCGTCCAAACTGCGTTATTGTGACTGTTTAAAGTCTCAATCAGTTGACCCTGGAGATTCCAAAGCTTAATCGTTTTGTCTTTGCTAACGGAAGCAATCAATTGACGATTTGGACTAAAACTCACACTTAAAACTGCATCTTGATGTCCGCTAAACGTTTGTAATAATTCACCCGTGTTGCGGTTCCAGAGTTTAATCGTTTTGTCTTGACTGGCTGAGGCGATTAACTGACCATCGGGACTGAAACTCACCCATTTTACCTCATCTTGATGTCCAGATAAAGTGCGAATCAAAGAACCATCTCGATGCCAAAGTTTAATCGTTTTATCTTTTCCTGCTGTTGCTAAAATTTGATATTCCGGGGATAAATCTGGACTAAAAGTTACACACCAAACCGTACCCTGATGATCTTTTAAAGTGTGGCGCAGGTTGCCATTTTTATCCCATAATTTTACGGTTTGATCAGAACTGGCTGAAGCGATCAGACCATCGGAACTTACAGTCACACTTAAAACACTATCTTGATGATCTTGAAAGCGGTTACGTTCCGATGTAAAGTAAGCGGCTCTCCATAAATGATGGAAGGTTTCTCGTTCAGTTTCTGACCATGTTGTACGATTATTTTGATTTCTTAACTGTTGACCTGCTTTCAGTATTTTAACATAAGCATCGAGTTTATTTTCTTCTACTAAACGCAACAGTTGATAGGTGGCGTTTAACTTAGCTAAATTGGTTTCTCTCTTTTGTTCTTCGACTTGAGTTTTTTGTTCTTCGGCTTCCCTCCATTTCCAAATGGCTGTTCCTGAGAGAAATACCATGATCACACTGACTAAAACTGAACCAATCGTCAACCATTTTTGTAGTTGTTTGCGTTTGACTCTTTCTTTGGTTAAATCAGAGATAAACTTGGCACCTTCTCGTTGACGAATAATGCTGACTAAATAATCATGCACAAGTTGATAGTGATGTTCAGGAACTTGCTTCAGTAAAACAACTAATCCTGACTTGACAAAAATCTCTAAAACTAAATTGAGTCGTTCCAGTTCAATAATTGGATATTCAGCTAATACTTTGAGTTCTCGTTCTAAATCGGTTCGAGTTTTGAGAGGACGTTTTTCATTGTCTTCGGTGAGAAGATATAAAACCAATTCAGCCGCTCGTTTGTTTTCAATTCCACAATCTTTAACGACATCTTCAAGATGATGATTAACCAGTTTTGCTTTAGGATTTTCAGCGAGTTTTAGATACTGTTTAAGTGTGGTAATTTGTTCNTCTTCGGTGAGAAGATATAAAACCAATTCAGCCGCTCGTTTGTTTTCAATTCCACAATCTTTAACGACATCTTCAAGATGATGATTAACCAGTTTTGCTTTAGGATTTTCAGCGAGTTTTAGATACTGTTTAAGTGTGGTAATTTGTTCGGCTTGAAGTTGCGCTCCTACGACCTGTAATTCTATGGGTCTTACCTCACCAAACTCCTCGGATAAATCTTGGACGACTCGATCAATTAAAGATTCTTCTAATCTAAATGGAGTTTGTTTTGTAATGTTTTTAATCAGAGATTTTGCTTGTTCAGATTGCCAATTTCCGACATGATAGAGAATCCGACGATCTAGAATATTATTACCAACAATATCTAAATTTACAAGACGATCATTACATTCTAACAGAAAGTGTAAATAATCTTCTCGTAAAGCCAGGATAACTTTAACATAAGGAATATCTAGACATTTTTTTAAAAAGTCATAAAAAATTCGACGTTCATCGGGTTTCTGCAAAGCAAAAAATAATTCTTCAAATTGATCAAAAATCAATAAGGTAATTAAATCTTGATTGGTATTCAGTTGAAACTGATGAATGATGTCTTCAAGGGTATTAAATTTAGGTAAATTGGTAAAATATTGAGTGTCTTCTAGAGCTTGAGTTAAACCTTTTCCCAATTCTTTAATCCAATCGGTATAAACACGCTGTAAAATGGGTACAACCTGAAAAGAATCAATGTGATTCTGTTTGACTGTTGGAATTAATCCGGCTTGGAGTAAGGAACTTTTTCCCACTCCTGACTGTCCATGAATAATCGTAAGTTTGTGATCATTTCGCTGAATGCGTTCCATTAAACAATCAATATCATATTGTTGGGGAGAAGCGACAATTTCGGGTGCAATCATTTCAGGAGATTTGTGCAGAGGTCGAGTTAAATTTGTCACCTGTTGTTTGGGACGCAACTGACCCGCTCCCACAAACGCGCGAAAACCATATTGACCTTCAATAGCTCGTTGTTCTTGTTTAATTCCAAACGCAACTAAATAATCTTGTTGTTGAAAATAACTCTGGCGTAACTGAGATAAAATCCCGATATAAAGCTCAGGATCATAATAGGGTTTAGTCATGGCTTTAGCTGCTTCGAGGGTAAGAATTGAATCTTTAACTTGACCTAAAAGCAGTTGAGATTTTCCCAGAGAAAACAAATACCATCCTTGATGAAAGGAGCGTTCCCAAGCTAATAAAGATTGCTGATCAACCGTTGATATGTTTACGGTGTTTTCCGCCTCATCTAATAAATCCAGTGCTTTTTTAGCAAAGCGTTTCGCTCGTTGCAGGATCGCTGAGTTTTGCCAACAAAAAATCACATTATTGGGTTGACATTTCGCTAACTCAATCTCGGCTAAAAAGCCATAACAGCGAGCCGTTCTAAATAAGTTTGGATAGTGTTGATGAAGCCATAAAGCATTAAATTTAGGTTGTTTTGCAATTAAGTTTTCTAACGCTTTCCAATCTCCTAAACGATGTAAAACATCGGCTAAAAAGTTAATAAACTTAGCGACTAAATCAAGTCTTTTTGCGGCTTTAAACGCATTGAGAGAACGCGAAAAATATTCTTTAGCTTGCAAACAACCTTGCTGATATTTGACTCGTTGTCGAATCCCATAATTCAGCCACCACGCACCCAAATAAAAAGACAAATGACCCTGCTTTTCTAAATCCCCAATTTGTTGCCAGAGAGCCAAACTTTGTTCATAATGTTGTCGAGATTTTTCAGTCGTATTATCAGCTACTCGACCCATCAAAAACTCTAAACCCGCCTCGAACTCAGTCTCTAACTGAATCCCTCGCTGTTTCAAAACCTGACGTGCTGACTGAAGTTCAATCCGGCGAGATGAACCCGTTTCTAAGTTAAAAACTCTATTCTCTAAAAAGAGATTTTCTTGAGAAGATAAAACCGTTTTTAAAACCTGATTAACTGTCGATTGAATAAATAAAATCAGCTCATCGGTTTCAATCAAAAATTCCAGACTGGTGGCTCGATTATGCAAATCCGGAGCAACACGAATCATTTTGTGGAGAACTTCATCTGTTACCCACAATATCAGAGGACAAGAAAAGCTATTAAACTCCTCAACATTCCGTTTAGCCGTGATTAATAATTGCTCTAAATCAAGCACAGATTCCAGCCCAAAAACCATCACTGCATCGGGTTCGTCTCCTTGAAGTTCTTCAATTAAAGTTGTTAATAGCGTTTGAGTTGTAGGTTCTAAAGTAATTTCTCGCAAACCCATCGAAGATTGATTCCGAATTTCCTCAACGATGTGCTGCGTGACAATTTTATAGCTACAACAGGCTAAAATTAAAGAAAATTCTCCCTGAGACAACGTAATTGCACGGATGAGTTGCCGAATAGAACTTTGATTATGCAGCGTGATTGCTTCAGGTTGAACAAAATCAGTCATCATATAATTCCTTAGCATCAGCTAAAATTGGATTGATATCAAACCAATTTCCCTGACGATCATCGCGATATTCAAAGACAAATAAACTCCGTAATAAAATCTGATATTCATCCTCTCCACGCACCGCTTTATGTTGAGTAACCTGTTTCAGCAGTTCCCATTCATTGGGTGTAATCGCTTTACTCAGTTCATTGCGACGTTCACTAATAACTCGCTCAATTAAACTGCGAGAAAAGGGGGGATCATCTTTTTGAATACAATTAGATAACAGAATTAATAAATTTCTCACATGACCCCCGCTCACCTGACATAAGCGATTTAAGGTTTGTAAATCCTCAAAAATTTCGGTTGCAAAACTCACCCGTTTTTCCTCTTCGAGTTCAGGAAATGCTCGGGCTAAAACCATTTGTTGTAATAACTCGATCCCCTCTTGACACACCTCACCATTTTTTTCGGTAACACGCACCATCGGTAATAGTTTTGCGGGAGAACCAAAACGGTTGCTCAAGGTTTCTTTGTCGTTAGAAAAGGTTAAAATTAAAGGAATCGTATAGATCACATGACACTTCAGTTTATTAAGCTGTTCCCCGCGATCTACAAATAAATATTCAGGTTGACTCCGAGTTGAAAGTTTAGGAGTATTATCCAGGCGATCTAAGTTATCAATAATCACCACTAATCCGGCTTTTCCTTGTTGTCGAAGCTGTTTTTGGGCAGGTTCTATGAGTTCTTTATTGATCGCTTCTATAATATTACTAACTCGCGGTTCTAAATGTTGTCGTAATAACGCCCGTACATCTCGACTGTCTTTGGCTTTTGCCGTAATTTCTCCGATGCCAAAAGAGAGAGAAAATTTATCTTCCTCCGTCATCAAACCCACATCCCCAACGATAGGAACTTTGCCTTTAATGCCCGTAATATCTGCGTTTAATAGATTCGCCGCCCCTTGGAGTAAATTGTGAAAACGAGTCGGTTTTAAACGAATTTTAGAAGTCTCTAGACTTTGACTGACTTGATGAGCGATCGCCAGTAAAATATCACTAATATCCACATCCGCCATGTCTAAATCTTGGGAAGACTCAAAATAAACAACATGAAAACCCAGTTGTTCTAATTCCGATTGTAAACAAGATAATTCCGTTGATTTTCCACAGCCAATATGTCCCGTAAAAAGCTGACAAGTGGGTTCATCCGCCGATAACGTAATTGATCGCCGAAGTTCTTTGATCACATGACTACCCCGCACCGCCGAAAAGTCGATATAATACTGACGATCTTCAGGGTTTGACATATTCAACCTGTAGGCGGGACTGCAAGCTCTAAAAAATTTGCCCAGATTGAGTACCATTTCTCCTTTCCCCCAAGCAATTAAATACTATTTCCCATTCTGCCCTGTCAAGGTCACTTCTGGAAAATAGGCAGAATTTCAGAGGCTTTCAACTCCTACGCTCCGCCATCCCCTAGCTATCGCTTTAATTTTAATTGAGATCTTCCACCCGGCTGAGAAACCCGGTTTCTCAGGTTTTGTTGGCATGGTGAGCCTTTGCAATGTCAGCCGCCATTGATTCAAACACAAACCCTACAACTTCAAAACTCCGGTTCTGTCTACCCTAATCAAAATACAAGTCCATGATCTTCAATAAGTTTCTCAACCATTTATATTTAGGTGGAACCGCAGCCGGAGCTAGACAAACTGTCTCCACTAAACTCCAGTCAATTTCACAATGATAGTCTTCAATAATGCCGACTTGATCATGTATATATCGAGCGATTGATTCAGAATCACTAGCCCAGAAATCATCATCTACATTTAAGTTAGTCATCACGCCCTCTCTCTCAAACTATCTCAACTTGTTATTTATATTTTCTCAGAGTTTTTTTTAAAAAAACCGGAAAATCAATCCTGAACCGGACTATCTTTTTGAGCTAATACTCAGTTGGCGATCGCGAGTAAACGCGGGTTGAACTATTTTTGGCTTGGTAAGTTTCATCCGTTCATCTTTATTCATCTTAACCTTTAAAATTCAAAAACAAATCCGTAGAATTTACCAAATTTGTTTTCAGTCGAGCTAACAATTACGTGAAAATACTGAAAGATGTATTTCATCTGAAAACCGATAGTCAATAGAAAAACGGATTAACTGTCTATGCTCGTTGCATAATTTGATACGACTTTCACGGATAAACTTCTGGCAATCCTCAGTCATCTTACCGCTTTTGAAGTTGTGATCGCGGATCAGTTCTAACAAAGTGAATTTGTCCGAGAAAGACAACACAGAGTTAACGATGCTCATCCGGTCTTCAACCCTGCTTTCACTTGCGCTTCACGGAAATCCTCTGGGAGTTGGACTTCTCCTGCGAGAATCATCAACCGATCAACGCTACACAGAACCTTCCGAGTTCTCCGGAAGACAAGGTGGAAGTCGAAAATTATCTTGAATTTTAGCTTGATTGATCGAGGCTGTGGGGTTGGGGATCAAAATAAACATAAAGTTTTAACTCCTCAACTCAACTGTTGAATCTCGATGTCGTTATCCTGCGACACATTCAGAGTGAGGGAAATCAAAGGGTTGGAGAGGTTCACCACCCCAAAGTCAAAAAAATTTACTTGATGCGGATCTACAGTTCTGTGATCGGCAAAATCAAATGTTTAGATCCTCAGATATTATCTGTATATTCGACAAGCTATGACTAATTCTCAACCCCCTTTCCCGGATCTTACCCAACATTGGGCGCGTTCTTTCATTAGCCGCCTGCAACGCCAAGGTATCGTGAGCGGTTTTCGAGATGGGACATTCCGCCCCTCTCAAACCCTAACTCGTGCCGAATATGCAGCTTTGCTACAGGCGGCCTTTGAACGTCCTCCCAAACGGCCTTATCTGGCGTTTCCAGACGTTCCTCGGGATTTTTGGGCGTTTTCTGCCATTCAAAACGCCTACGAAGCAGGCTTTATCTCAGGCTTTCCTGACAACACCTTTCGACCCCAAGCCAATATTACGCGCCTTCATGTTTTGTTGTCATTGGTTGCGGGTTTAAATATTCCGAAAACAACGGCTTTTTCTTTAGCTGAAGTTTACACGGATGCCAATCTAATTCCCGACTATGCTGTTAGTGCGATCTCGGCTGCAACTCAGTCTAAACTGGTTGTAAATCATCCGAAAACTGAAATTTTTCATCCCGATAAACCTGCTACTCGGGCTGAAGTTGCGGCGATTATCTATCAGGCTTTGGTTTTTCTCACAAAAGCTAATCCTCTGGTTTCTCCCTCTATTGTCGAACCGACAAAACCGGGAATTGTTCGTACTGGAACTCATGTGTCTGTTAATGGGAGACGCTGGAAAGCCTCCTGGGGTCAATGGAGTTCAGGGCTTTCAACTTTAACGGGAATTAGTGATAAAGGAATGCTCTTAGTTTTGGGGATGAATCCGTTAAATAATCAAGAGATTTCAATTCAGCCGACAAACTGGTTTTCTCCTCCCACTCAACCTTACCCTATTCAAACTAAATTTGATCAAGAATATCGTTATCTCAATCTTGATGAGTTATCCCAAACTGTGGGTTGGGAAGTTGAAATTGAAGGCAAAACACTGAATATATTTTCAGAAATTGGAAAAGTTAATAATATTATTTATGAAGAACTTTCTGATGTTTCTCGGATGGTGATTGATTTGAACCCAGCGACACCTTGGGAGTTGTATGAACTGAGTTCAGAATGGGAAGTTGTGGTCGATGCAAACACCGATCAATCTATTGCGGATGGTTTTCCTGAAAAGCCTCCTGAGTCGAATATTATTCAACCCGATGAAGAGCAACAAAATGAAGGAGAAACTGGGGAAATCGTTACCAAACCCCCTCGTCCTGTCGTTAAACTTGGCTCAAATAAAACGATAATTAAAGGAAAACTTCCCGATGGTTATGGGGTGAAAGTTTCCACCCTAAAAAGCCCTGATCGCATTAGCATAGAAGTTCGGAAAGATGCGTTAGTTGAACGCAATATTATCTGGGCGACGGGACTCAATTGGCGACAACAATATCTCACGTTAAATTCAGATCGGTTTCCAGTTTTTTGGTTACAAGTTAAACCCAATTCTGGATTGAAACTGCAACCGATCTGGACAGACAAAACTCAAATGAAAGGAACGGCTTCTCTCTTAGAAATCACCAATACTTGGGGAAGTTTAGCAGCGATTAATGCGGGTTATTTTAACCGCAATAATTTATTACCCTTGGGAGCGATTCGTCAGAATAATCAATGGTTTTCCGGGCCAATTCTCAACCGAGGGGCGCTCGCCTGGAATGATGCGGGAATGATCAAAATGGCACGATTAAAATTAATCGAAACCCTGAAAATCTCAAGCGGACGAGAATTTGAAGTGGATTTACTGAATACACGGGGTATGTGAAAGCGGGAATTGCGCGTTATACAGGTGACTGGGGAAAAAGTTACACCCCTTTAACC
>NZ_LATL02000335.1 GCF_000972705.2 Limnoraphis robusta CS-951
CTGAACCCATTCCAACTGCATTTGGATTTGATTATCAGTTAGCAGAGGTGTTAGATTCCCTCACCGTTGAAATTGGGATAAAACCGGGTTCTAGTGACGTTTTTGTTCCACGTTCTAGTATTGTCACAGGAACACCAGGAACTGAAGTCACGTTAGATGAATCTTGGTCATTTGCATTTAAAGATTACGCGGTTGAACATCAAGGTCAAAGCGTTATTGACTTATTGGTTAGCTACGATTATGTAGAAGGAATTGGGGAAAATGATCCCTTTGAATATCCAGACTTTACTCAAATTTCCAATTATGTTGAAGGGTTCTTAGCTAATTATCCCAATGAAACTGATTTCTGGGAAATCCTCAATAAAAATCTGGTGACAGACTTACTAACTCAACCCATTCCGACTGCATTTGGATTTGATTATCAGTTAGCCAATGTCCTAGATTCTCTCACCGTTGAAATTGGGATAAAACCGGGTTCTAGTGACGTTTTTGTTCCACGTTCTAGTATCGTCACAGGAACACCAGGAACAGAAGTTGCTTTAGATGAATCTTGGTCATTTGCATTAGAAAATTACGCGGTTGAACATCAAGGTCAAAGCGTTATTGATCTCGTTGCCAGCTACGATTATGTAGAAGGAATTGGAAAAGATAATCCGTTTGAGTATCCAGATTTTACTCAAATTTTAAATTATGTTGAAGGGTTCTTAGCTAATTATCCCAATGAAACTGATTTCTGGGAAATCCTCAATAAAAATCTGGTGACAGACTTACTAACTCAACCGATTCCCACTGAATTTGGATTTGATTATCAATTAGCAGAGGTGTTAGAATCCTTCACCATTGGAATTGGGATACAACCCGGTTCTTCAGGTGTCTTTATTCCTCGATCTAGTACAGTCACAGGAACACCAGGAACAGAAGTTGCTTTAGATGAATCTTGGTCATTTGCATTAGAAAATTACGCGGTTGAACATCAAGGTCAAAGCGTTATTGATCTCGTTGCCAGCTACGATTATGTCAACGGAATTGGAGAAAATAATCCGTTTGAGTATCCAGACTTTACTCAAATTTCCAATTACATTCAAGCGTTATTAGTCAATTATCCCAATGAAACAGACTTCTGGGAAATCCTCAATAAAAATCTGGTGGCAGAGTTACTAACTCAACCGATTCCGACTGAATTTGGATTTGATTATCAGTTAGCAGAGGTGTTAGATTCCCTAAGCCTTGCAATTGGAATTCAACCCGGTTCTTCTAATATCTTTATTCCTCGATCTAGTAATGTTACAGGAACGTTGGTAGCCACAGCCGTACCTGAACCTGGAATGCTTCTCGGACTGGGTTGTATTACAATCGTGGGAATACTGAAGAGAAAAGCTTAGACTCAGCATAAATTGAGCAAATTATCAGATTTAAGTGTTACAATTATTGATGGTAAAAGAGGGTAAAACTGCCTTCTTTTACTGTTTTCCAAGGCGTAGATTTGTCTTGCATGAGATTTCAAAAAAATAGGATAGGCTCAACCCACCCTAGTCTTTTATTTGAGGTATAGCAGTCAGTGCTGGTATCTTTACAAGCAGCAAGTTTCATTTGAACACAAAGACACAAAGAACACAAATTAGTTGTAAACACGCTTGCTTACTGCTATAACAATCTTACGGTTAAAAGGGCTTTTTCAACTCAGAATTCTGTAGATTATTATCCCCAACAATTGCCTTCATTCCCTCAATTGTTGCGGGAATACTACGCGGATCAATAAACATCACTTTGCTACTTTCGCTATTGCCAATTGCGGTTCCCATATCCATATAACCTTGAGCCAGTAAAAATTGCAAGGCTTCATAAGCTTTGGGATCATTGCTGAGAACTTTGGTAATAATTTGCAGGGCTTCGGCGGTTGCATGGGCTTTCAACACTTGGGTTTGACGTAGGGCTTGGGCTTCTAAAATCATCGCCTTTTGATGGGCTTCTGCATCCAAAACTTGGGCTTCTGCATGACCTCGCGCACTATTAATCGCAGAATCTCGTTCACCTTCAGACTTTAAAATCGCCGCCCGTTTTTGTCGTTCCGCCGACATTTGTAACTCCATTGCATCCATTACCGCTTTCGCCGGACAAATATCGCGTAACTCTACCCGAGTCACTTTCACGCCCCAAGGATCAGTGGCAATATCAAGATCTCGTAATAAGATTTCATTGACTTCTGTACGGGCGGTAAAGGTTTGATCGAGTTCAAGTTGACCCATTTCTGAACGAATTTGAGTGCGGACTAAATTCTCCATCGCCGCTTGCAAATTATTGACTTTGTAGCAGGCTTTTTCTAAGTCCATAATTCGCCAATAAACAACCGCATCCACACTAATCGAAACATTATCTCGAGTAATACATTGTTGGGGAGGAATGTCTAAAACTTGTTCTCGAATCGTTTCTTTATAGGCGACTCGATCCAAAAAAGGAACCACAAAACTTAAGCCAGGTTTCAGCTTTCGACCGTTATATCTTCCCAGGGTTTCAACTAACGCTTCATCACCTTGGTTGACAATTTTGACCGCTCCAGCCAGACCCGAACCTCCCAAAGCCAGCATGATCAGTAAAAAGAATTGTTCCATTTTGAGTTACCTCAAGATTTAATAATGTTCAGTTAAACAAAAATAAGTTGAATTACTGATGACACAAATACCAAACTTAAACAAATTCTCCTCTGTTTATTGATCTACAGTTTAGAAAGCTTGCATCTCGGAAATCTCCAGTTTCGGAAAAAAATTCATTAAATCTTAATCATTCTGAAGCATTCAGTAACTTTTCTGAGATCACAATCAGGGTATTGCCTTCGCGTCCAATCACAATTACCCTTTGATGAGGAGCGATCGCCATTTCCCCCGCTTCCAAACGCGCTCGCCAAGAATTCCCTTCATACAAAACTCGACCCGTTTGACCGGGTAAAATTTCCGTTAAAGTTTCCGCTTCTTGTGCATCTTCAATCGTAGCAACTCGACGGTTCGGAAGCCATCGTCGTAGCCCAACAATTGAGCCTAGCGATAGGATCATCCACAGTAGCACTTGTAAGTTAGCATAGGGAACAATTAACGACACTCCAGCCACGATTAGCGCACTGAATCCCATCATTAATTCAACAAATGCCGTCGGAACAAACAATTCCATCAAGCAGAGCAACAGTCCAGCCACTAACCAAAAGATTGTCGGATTGACTAACATAGGCGATTCTTGGGAGAGAACGCAGGCATCAGCACCGCAGGGGTGACACATGAGCGATTGTTCTGCAATGGAGAGTAAAACTCAGAACAATCCAGCCTTGGGCTACAATCATTTTATCTTAATGAAGCGAGAAGACCCGCGCCATAAATAAAATGTTGGCGACGTTCGGGAATCGCGACCAAACAAACAACTTACAAGTTTCGTGGTAAACTGTAAGACATGGTTGAAAAAGCTCTCAAATTTAGGTTCTATCCAACTCCTGAACAGGAAGATCTGTTGAGGAGGACATTGGGGTGCGTCCGTCTGGTGTACAACAAAGCACTGGCGGCGCGAACCGAAGCGTGGTATAAACAGAAAGAGCGGGTAGGGTATTCTCAAACTTCTTCGATGCTGACAAAGTGGAAAAAAGAGGAGGAATTAGACTTTTTAAACGAGGTCAGTAGTGTTCCGCTTCAGCAGAGTTTAAGGCACTTGCAAACCGCTTTTACCAACTTCTTTGCGGGTCGGACAAAATATCCCAACTTCAAGAAAAAACGTAACGGTGGAAGTGCGGAATTTAGTAAAGCTGCATTTAACTGGAAAAACGGTCAAGTCTACATTGCCAAGTGCAAGGAGCCTCTATCAATTCGATGGAGCCGTCAGCTTCCTACAGGATGTAGTCCTTCTACTATCACAGTCAAATTAGACCCGAGTGGAAGATGGTTTGTTTCTTTGAGAATTGACGATTCAGTAGACCACAAACTGAAACCTGTCGATAAAAAAGTGGGAATTGATCTGGGAATTACCAGTCTGTTCACCACGTCTGATGGTGTGAAAGTTTATAATCCCAAGCACTTTGATAAGCTATATAAAAAACTTCGACTTGCTCAAAAGTCTTTAAGCCGGAAAATCAAAGGTTCTCTGAATAGAGAGAAAGCCCGGGTTAAAGTAGCTCGAATAAGCGCAAAAATTGCCGATACTCGCCGTGATTATACTCACAAGCTAACCACTCAACTAATTCGTGAAAATCAAACGATAGTAGTTGAAGATTTGGCTGTAAAGAACATGGTCAAAAACCATAAGCTAGCTAGAGCAATCAGCGATGCGAACTGGGGAGAACTTGTCCGACAACTCACTTACAAAGCTGAGTGGTACGGAAGAGAATTAATCAAAATAGATCGTTGGTTTCCCAGTTCAAAGCGATGCTCGAATTGTGGGTATATCGCCGAAAAAATGCCGTTGAATATCAGAGAGTGGGATTGTCCTAAGTGCAATTCTCACCACGACCGCGATATTAACGCCTCAATTAATATTTTGGCTGCGGGACTCGCAGTGTCAGCGCCACTTGCTCTACTTGGGGAGACCCCAAGACCGCAGTGGCTTGTCTGTGGAGCCACCGTAAGAGCCGAACAGAATAAATCTGTTAAGCCAGGTGCGAAAAGCTCTTCAAGCAAGAGAAAGAAGCAGAAACCCAAGTTGTGAGGCGTAGGGTACCCGCGCCAAAAACGAATGTGTTGGCGTCGAGAGGAGGTCAAATTTGAATTTTTCTAAGTTGAGTCCTTAAGCAATATATCTTGACGAGTGTCTTTACAAAAACTATTCCAAATTAGCAGTGCATCACAGCCACCAATGTACTGCCCAAACCCGACCTGTCCTCAGCCTCGCAACGCCATCGGTTCTCAAGTTTGCGAGACTTGTCAAACTCAACTGAATTATCGCTATCTGTGGGCGATGGGTTCAGCCGCTAGTCAAATTCAACCGGGACAGACTGTCGGAAATCGCTATTATGTGGGTGCGCCTCAGATTTGGCTGGATACCAAACCTGCCGTACCTCCGACTATTCCTAACTCGGTGACAGACGCGATTTTGCCTTATTTGTACCTGCATCCCTATCGCCTGCATCTTCCGGGAGTTCACGGGATTTATCATTTGGGTGCAGCCCATGAAGGGGAAGAGATTTTATTATTGGATAATATTCCGGTTGATGCTAGAGGTAGCCTTTTGCCTTCGATGGTGGAAGTTTGGCCGAAAACGAAAACTGTTCGTCAGGTGTATTGGTTGTGGCAAATGTTGCAACTTTGGACTCCGTTATCTCAACAAGGTACGGCTTACAGTCTCTTGGTTAAGGATAATATTCGCACCGATGGTTGGCGGATTAGATTAATGCAATTGCATCAGGGAAAAGTGCAGCCGACTTTGAAAGATTTGGCTGAATTTTGGTCGGCTTTTATTGAAACGGCTCACGATGAAGTGCAGAAACCTTTGCAAGAGATTTATAAACTCATGCAAGTTTCTCACCCCTCTTTAGAAACGATTACTGATAAACTGAATCACATTTTGTTACAACAGGCGGCTCAATTGCCTTTACATTTAGCCGTTGCAGGTCACAGTGATACGGGGCCTGTGCGATCGCATAATGAAGATAGTTGTTATCCGACCAAGGCCGATTTAGAACAGGTTGATAGTTATCCCAATTATCAGTTAATTCCTCATTTAAGTCTGGTTTGTGATGGAGTTGGGGGTCACGATGGCGGAGAAGTTGCTAGTCAATTAGCGGTGAAATCAATTAAACCCTTGATGGCGACTTTTTTAGCAGAAATTACCTCACAAGATGGCTTAACACCCCCGGAGTTAATTATCGATCAACTGCAAGAAATTACCCGTGTTGTTAATAATGTGATTTCCGCTCAAAATAACGAACAAAAACGGGAGTTACGCCAACGCATGGGAACAACGTTAGTCCTGGCGTTACAACTGCCTCAAAAGTTGAAAACGGCTCAAGGTTCTGAGTTGAAAAATGCTCACGAATTGTATATTGTTAATGTTGGTGATAGTCGGGCTTATTGGATGACTCGTGATTCTTGTCAAGCCCTAACGGTTGATGATGATGTGGCAACAAGAGAAGTTAAATATGGTAACAGTCTCTATTGGGAAGCCTCTCAACGTCGAGATGCAGGGGCGTTAACTCAAGCGGTTGGAACCCGAGAAGCCGAATTTTTGCGCCCAACGGTACAGCGATTTATTATCGAAGAAGATGGTTTATTATTGTTATGTTCTGATGGCTTAAGTGATAATGATTGGGTCGAAAAATCTTGGGCGGCTTATGCCCCTGCGGTGTTACAAGGTGAAAAGTCTTTAGAGTCTGCCGTTGAAGGCTGGGTTAATTTAGCGAATACTCACAATGGTCACGATAATACTTCGGTTGTCTTAACGTATTGCGGGGTTTCACCTCAAAAATTAATTCTGATTGATACCGCAGCAAAACCCAGTATTCCTGATGAGATTGAGTCGGAACTCACAGAAGCTTCTAAGGCATTAATGTATGATGAGGAAGAATCAGAAAAGCAACCCCAACCTCAAAGTTTGGGTTTGAAGAAATGGCAACAAATTCTACTCGTTCTTGGAATTGCAGTCTTAGTGATTGGTGGGGGTTTAGCGATTTGGTTCCAGGTTAATCGTTCAACTGAACCTGAACCTCAAAAGGAAACCGTACAAAGAAACTTGAAAAATAGTTAAATCCTGATATTTTTAGGGGCGCACTCGGTTTGCGCCTATCGGAATTTTTTAGCCAATAATTTAAGCCTGATAATGTATAGCAGAAGTCAGGAGACAGGAGACAGGAGACAGAATTGAAACCTTTATCATAAAAGGATTTGACAGAAAAACAGTGTCCTAATCAAAGGCTTCGACTGCTATATAACACAGAGAAAAATTAAGCTTTTCAAAAATAAGTGAAAAATATTATCAATAAAATTAAAGTCCAGCTTCTATCCTTGCTTGTTGTAAATCTTCTGCAAATCCCAAACGATTTGACCAATCGTTAAGATAGTTGAAGTCGAGGAATTCTCCCTGTACTTTCAATATCCCTAAAACATCCCGCCATTGCTTCTCCGACTCACTAGGACTTCTCCATTGAAGCTTATTGAGTATGATATCTTCTGGAGAGGCTAAGTTAACTTTTATTCCACTTGGAATTTCATATTGTTGTCTCCGTTTAAATTGAAGTCGCTCAAATTCGTCATCACGGGCTAATATTAAGTCAGCACGAGAGATAGTTTCGATGTGAGTCACTTGCAAGATTCGCATTCGATTCTCGATAATATCTTCTACACCGGGAATGTAAAACCCAACCCTTTCTAATTCAGTGACTAATAAAGTGATATCCTGGGGGTGAATCAAGATAACAATATCGAGATCCCGAGTGGTGCGAACTTCCCCATAAGCGATCGCTGCAACTCCTCCTGTGATAAAATAGGAAATATTCAGGGATTCAAAAATAGGGTGTAACGTCCCAGCTAAGGCAATTGAATCTTGAATCCAATTCATTTGATTTTGAGTGACAATAGAATAAGCACAATTCTCCTCTCCTAACCAAGCTAAGGCTAGTTTTTGAGCCAGTTGTGTATCAGAGAAGTCTGAAAAGCGTTGACGAAAGCAAGTAATCGCAAACTGACGAGCATTTTGGTTCATCGCAGCACCCATTTGTAGCCGTTGTGAGGGAGAACGCTGTTTCAGTAACCCAAACCCAAATAAATCGACTTCGGGAGTCGTATCTCGGGATTGAGGTTTATAGCCCGGTTTCAAGTAATAGGACACAATAAAAGCTGACAATCAGCAATGAGCCACAGGAAAGTAATTTTCAAACTGTTATTATTATAGATGATTTCCATTGAGAATGAACAGCTATCTTTTCAAGTATAATTGGGGTTGAGAACTGCTCTAGTTTAGCGAATCGCTTGATTCTGTATTGAATCGGAAAATTCATCATTTTAGGAGAAATCATCATGGATGAACTGTTTACACCAGGACTCGTTGAACCCCTTCTAGCCATCTTGGGATCAGCAGGATTCTTCTTTCTGGCTTTTCAAGCCTTACAGATGTTAAAAAAATAAAAACTTGAGTCACTAACATCAAGCGATCGCCTCACCGACATTTTACCGATTTAAAAATGAAATGTCAAAAGGGCGATCAGATAATTTATGATAACAATAAAAACCTTAAAAGCGTTGGGAGTTGTGAAGAATTAACATAATGAATCAGGTAATTATCCAATGGAAAAAGTAGAACAATACCGTCAACTGGTTCAAGAATTATTACAAGCTTATAGTGAAATTAAAGCGAGTAATGAAGAGGTCGAAGCTGAGATAATTTTCGATACTCTGCGCGATCGCTATCAAGTGGTTCATGTGGGTTGGTCTAATAAACGACGTATTTATGGTTGTGTTTTACATTTAGATATTAAAAATGGGAAAATCTGGATTCAACATGATGGAACTGAAGGGGGAATCGCCAATGAATTAGTCGAGCGGGGTGTAGCGAAACAGGATATTGTCTTAGGGTTTCATTCTCCCTTTAAACGTCAATTTACAGAATTTGCAGTTGAATAATATTGTAATTCATCCTCAGTTTTAACGTAATTTTAACCCCATAATAACAGAGAACCTGAGAATCCAGAAACTCCTTTTAGGTTTCAGTATAACGGTAGACCATTTATTGACTTAGATTTGAAATTGATAGAATTTATACCTTGACAAGAGGTAAAAGCTGGTGTTTGTTTTATTCTTTAGGGAATACTTTATTCTAAAGCCAAAAATTTTGTTAAAATATTGATACAGAAGAAAAAACCTAACCTTTGAAGAATACTTAAATTATGCTATTCTACTTGCGTTAAGTCTTTGGACTCTGGAGAACCTCGATTCAACGATTTATGGGTTAAGTCGTTTTCGATCCAATCATCTTGAGAGTTTGTGAGTTGCCAAAGCTTCAAACGATCAGTTAATCTATATCCATGCCGTCCAACAGCAGACTTGTATTCGCTTCAAGGCTGTTCCGTTGTCTGAAGACTTTTGGCTTCAGCTTATAGAACCAGCACATTGGAATGATAGCAAGCGGAAACTACGGGGTAACTTCCGTAGAATCATGTAGACTTTTAAAAACTAGCTAAGGCTAACCTCATTTGGAGAAGGAGGAGGCTTCTATGAATATTGTTCAAGGACATCATCCGCGTCGTATTCCGCCCCATATTGCCATTCGCAAGGTTAAGGGGGTATTGTTGCTCGAAAAATCAGGTGATGATATTTATTTTTACGCTGATGAAAGCAACTGGGAAGTCAAACGAAATGTTCAGTTTGTGACTCAACATGAGTTTAGTAATGAGTTGAGAATTTTAGCAGATAGCTATTCTGAACTAGACGGTTTCTACTGTATCAATAGCATCACCCACACAATCAGTTATTTGGGGACTGAGTGGGATGATGTAATTTTAGGACTAAAGTTCAGACATTTGTCAGCTTAAGACAGATCAGATGAGTTTCATGTCGCTGTAATTTCCACTGTTATCATTTCACAGCAGAACTTAGGGAGATCAACTGCATAAGCTCAACTCCTCAAGAAGTAGATACAAGTAGATGCGAGTCTACATCTAGACTCACAGGATTTGAACAAATGTTCACAATGAGCCTACATGAGCAATTTACTCCCTCTACAATTGCAGACATAACTTGCTCTATTGAATGGTTCTGTTGAGTTACAGAGTTGTTTACCCTTACCCGGTGCCCTTCTGATTGATTGGAGTTGGTGTTTGATTAAGCTTGTTGATTGTGAGGGTTTAAGTGTGGGAGGTTGATTGGGGGTTTCTCTTGATCTATTGTAGCAACTTGAGAAGGATTAAAATAGAAAAAATTGACAACGTTGAGTTATTAATTCAGGTAAATAATCTTAAAGATTTCAAAAGATTTATCAGGGATCAAGCCTCACATAGCTTATACTATGTACAGAATTGATTGGAGTGACTAATAATCCATCAGGATTCAATCTACTAAGGGGCTTCTACTGTGATCAATAAAGCAACTCAAGAAAGTTATCTTTCTTATACAGATTCAACGTTGCATAACTCTGATTTTTATTCTAAAACTGAGCAGTTGCAAGTGTCAATCTGTCAATTTATGATTCAAATTGTTAATCAATGGATTCCCGAGAAAGTCATTGATGAATTTGAACAAATTTTTGTCAATTTAAACTGTACTCAAAATGAGGCAGTCAATCAAGCTTTAAATCGCATCGTTATTGATCAGATCCAGTCCATCTTTTCAGCCACAATCAAACAATCATTTTACATATTAATTAATAACTGGACAATTAACAAACAACAGGAATTCACAGAAGCTCTATTTGAACGCATCGAATCTGCAAACTATCAAGAAGAACGAATTTCTCCGAGTGTCAACCTTCTGAGAAAATGGACTTATAACTTCTTACAAACTCAAGATTATCAAGACATTCGGAACTATGCTTTAAACTCAGACACACAATGGGTCAACCGCTATCGTTCTTATTTATTATCAACCCAAATTAATCGCAGTCAATCTCAAGTCCAACACAAAGTTACAGCCAACTTAGCACAACAACTCAAAGATAAATATAAATTTGATCTTGCCATGTATGTGGCGCGTTCTCAATGTCCAGGATCACAAACTCAAAAACCTACTAACCCGACTCAATTAGGGGACGAAGCGATTAATTTAATCAAAAAAACCATCTCGACTGAGCGTGTTTTAAGTTATGCTCATCAAGCGGATATGTTTATAGAACAGACGCAAAACTTTAACTATCAAGATTTCAAAGAAAGCCTTCTCAACTATTTAATGCTTCATGTTTGTTCTCGATATCCAGCCAATCAGATTCGAGAGACTTTGCATTTCAAACTCCAGAAATTTGACTCTCAACATAATTTCAAAACCATCACTAAGACTCAAATCTCTAAAACCTGCAAACAATTAGTTAGACTGCTGACCACCGAAAATAATCAATCTCCTTCCCCCCCGTTTAGTTTATTAGTTGAACGGGGAAACTATCTGACTCTGGTCATTCTGTTACTAAAAACCACTTTAGTTTGTAAATCGGCTCAAGGCTATTTAGAATGTTGTATTGCCAATCTGATTGAATACTATCAAAACTATGAAGAACAACAATGTCAGCATTTTATCAAATTTTTGGAAGTTTTCAATCTCGTTTTTACACTATTCACCGCCAACGTTCAATATCATTTAGTCAACCTCAATCAGACTCAAACTTGCGAAGAATCAGCGACAGAACTAGACACCTATCGGTTATTTTGTCAATTTAAAGGCCCTGATTTACGTCAAACAAACCTGAGAATTCTTAACCTCAGTGGTGCTGATCTCAAAGGGGCTAACCTCAGAGAAACTGATTTACGAGGAATGGATCTGATTCAAGCAGATTTGCGGTTAGCCAACCTCACCCTAGCCAACCTGAGCGGTGCTGTTTTAAACGAAACTCAGCTTTTAATTGCCAACTTAAATCATGCAGACTTAAGCGATGCTAGCCTAATAAAAGCCGATTTACGTCGAGCCGATCTCCAAGAAACAAACCTCACCAATGCCAGTTTAACCAGTGCAAAATTAGGTCATGCCAACCTCAAAGGTGCCAATTTACACGCAGCTAATTTAATGGCGGCAAGTTTGAATGCTGCGAATTTAAGTCAAACCAATTTATCTCGGGCTAATTTAGAATGTGCCAACCTCAAAGGTGCCAATTTGCAAGGTGCTAATCTCAGTTATGCTAACTTACGAGGTGCTAATTTACGAGGTGCTGACTTACGAGGTGCGAACCTTTCTTATGCCGATCTTAAACAAGTTAACCTCAACCAAGCCAACCTTGATCACGCTTACCTCAGAGGCGCAAACCTGTATCGTGCAAGTTTAAGCCACGTTAACCTCTCTCAAGCCAATTTAGTGAAAGTTAATTTCAGTGGCGCTAACCTCTACGCCGCCCAATTGCCAGAAACAAACCTGAGTTATAGCTACCTGCGACATACCAACTTTTCTCATGCAAATTTAACTCAGGCTAACCTGTCTCACGCCGATTTAACCCGAGCAAATTTAACACAAACAAACCTCTCTCAAGCCAATCTAAGCTATGCTTCAATTCGCCATGCGGAGTTGATGCAAGCTAATCTTTCTCATGCTAACTTAGTCAATAGCAATTTATTTGGTAGTTTTTTAACCCAAACGGATCTACAAGGAGCAACCTTTGAAAACTGTTCAGGATTGCCCGATTTTCTCAAACATCAATTACACTTAGATCAAGTCGATATCGGTCACGAAACCCTTACGGAGCAATTTGTCGATTAACAACTTCAATCCGTTTAACGAAATGATCTTCTCGATATTTCAACTGTTGAGCAATTTGTAAGCCTTGTTGATAAGCCGCTAAAGCTCGTTGATAGGCTCTTTGATCAAAATAAATCTGACCGATGTTATCATAAGCATCCATCATTCCATAAAAATTGTAGGATTGCTGCTCAATTAACAACTGGGCTTGGTATAATTCAAGAGCAGTTTGACTTTGGTTTTGAGCGCGATATAATCGAGCTAATCTCCCCAAGGCGTCGCTGGCATTGGCGAGTTGCTGAATCGGTGTAGCTATTGTATAAGCCTCTTGATAATTCTGACTGGCTTGCTGAAATTGACCGAGTTTTTCATAGTTTAAACCAATTGCTAATTTTAAATTCGGAATCGGTTGTAAATTTTGCAATTGAGAATAGTAACCCACTAATCGTTCTTTAGCGGCGATGGATTTTAACGGTTGATCTAACTGTTCATAAATAAAGGATAACTCTTGAAGAGAGATGACTTCACTCGGTTGATTAACTGTTTCACCTTCTGCATTCACTTGCGGGGGAGGTGGTGGCGGTAAAATGCCTTCACTTCGCAATAATTTAATCTGTTGTTGCGTTTCTAATAATTGTTCATAGGCTTGCGCTGCTGGCTGATAATCTAACCAACTCAGATAAACTTGACCCATTTCACTTAACGCCTGTTCTTCTTTGAGAAGATCTTGCTGTTGACGCGCATAATCGAGTAAAATTTGATAAGTTTCAATCGCAGATTCTTTTTCCCGAGTTTCTTTGAAAGCTGTACCTAACGCTTCTAATATTTCAAGATTTAACGTTTCTTCAGAGTTAACCTGTTGTAAAATAGTTTCTAACCGTTCTACAAGGAACTTAAGATAGAGACGTTGACTGTTATTCCATGCAATTAAACCCACTCGTTGTAAAGCTGCAATTTCCGGTAATAACCCAAAATAACGCCGTAATCTTAATTCCCGACTCCATAAACTAAACGCACCAAAAGCATCTTGTTGTTCGAGTAAAAGTAACGCTTCTGCATTCAGTTTATCTAATTCTGGTGCCAGTTTTTCCTGTTGTGTTTCACTCAATATTTCTCCAACAGGTGGAGGATTAGGTAACAATGGATCAGGTTCGGTACTTTCTAAAGGACTGGGTGAAAATTGATCGAGAACTTGAGTATTTTCTTCGGCTTCAGGGCTGTTGTTTTCTTGAGAAAGAGCGGTTAAACTGCTACTGTTTATCCCGAAGATTACACTGATTAGCGTCAAAAATACAATGCACCAAATTCGCGTTATGTTACCTGTCATAGAATTCTATCAAGCAATCAATTGATTTCCTAAAAATTGTCTAAATTTAACAGTAAAAATCTGAAAAAATGGTTTATACTGTCAATAGGGTACAATTTAGGCATATTGTCACCTATTTTAAGATGACGGCGACGAAAGCGGATTTGTTCACAACAGATCACAGAAGCCAAACCGCCCAGACTGCAATAGATTCTGGCACAAACGAGAACTTAAGGCAAGGTTGAACTTCGACAAAAAATCCCCATCGGCGATCGCAGCCGGGAAGTTTATTTCAACGGTGTTCCCACGCCTAAGCGAAAGCATGGGATAATATCAGCGATGGTTGAGAAAAGCATCGTGAACAAACACAACAACATCAAACCCACTGCATCACAACACCAGGTGATTCAGCGTCAATGGCATCATCGTCTCTTTCAGTCTGTGGGATCGATGATTTTACTCTTAACGCTCCTGACATCCTGCGCGTTACCTCAAGTTTCCGCAGAAGATCGAATATTTCTCGACTTCTCCCTAGACTTTTTAGGAGAATATTCACTCCCCAAACCTAGCGAATTTAATAATAATTCTATTAGTCATCTATCTGCCATTACCTACGAACTTCCCGGCTATAGCGATAGTACAACACCGGGAACACATTTCTATGCTTTGGCTGAAAATGCCCCAGAATTTTACACGCTAAAATTTGATTTCTCCTCAGAAGATCAGATTACCTTAAATCAGGTAAATCTCGAAAATGAAACGATTCTCAAAGATCAGTCGGGTTTACCTCTCCCCCCAACGACAACTCACCTCGAAAGCCTCACCTTTTCGCCCCGAAACTCAGTATTTATCGCCCTAGAAAATATCGAAGAAAATCAGACTTTACCCTTGATTGGAGAATTTGATCTCCAAACCGGAAAACTTCGCAATACCGTTCCCATTCCGCCGAGTTATATTCCTACAATTGAAGACGAAAAACAACAACAAGGAATTCAAGCCAACTTGGGGTTTAAATCGATGAGTATTGCACCGGATGGCTTTAGTCCGGGTGGAAAAGATCCGTTTCGGTTATTTGTGACCACCGCAGCACCCTTAGTTCAAGATACTGATATTAATACAGCAACAAAACTGCGAATCTTACATTATGTTATCGCCGATCGCGCATCTTTTCTCGTCTCCGAAAATCTTTATCCCTTAGAAACAGATGAAACCTCACCTCATCAGTTAGCAGATATTGTTGCTCTCAATCAAGGCGGATACTTTCTCAGTTTAGAGCGATCGCCCTCCTCGAGTCAAATTTATCAAGTCTTTACAGGAGATGCCACCGATACCTCTAGAATAGCCAGTTTACGCGGACAACTGGGAAAAGTTCAACCCCTGCGGAAAAAACTGTTACTCGACTTCAAGCAACTCAACATTCCCCTTCATCCTCTCACCAGTATGACATTAGGACCCCGTTTAGCTGATGGTAGTCAGAGTTTACTGTTAATGAGTGAGAATGACAGTGAAACGACAGAATTTTTGTTATTCAGCCTCAAGCAAACTTGAATTTGCTATCCTAATCAAAAATTTACGAATTCCTGAAAAATGACTCATTCAACCGATATCGCCACCTTAGCCCGTTGGATGGCTTCTGATTTTAGCAACCAACCCCAGGCGTTTGAAAACCCGCCCTTTTTCGCGCATATTCGCGTCTGTATGCGTCCGTTACCGACAGAATTATTAGACGGAGTGAGTCTCTACCTCGAACAGGCCTATGATTATATCCTGAATCAACCCTATCGCGTGCGAATTCTCAAATTCATTCCTCGGGAAGATTATATCGAGATCGAAAACTACTCCATTGATAACCAAGATCAATTTTACGGTGCCTCCCGTCAACCAGAACGCCTCAAAGACCTCAAACGGGAACAAATAAAAAAACTCCCCTGTTGTAGCTTTATCACCCGTTGGACAGGTCACAGCTTCAAAGCAGAAGTCGAACCCGGAAAAGGGTGTATGGTAGAACGCAAAGGTCAACTCACCTATCTCGATAGTTGGTTTGAAGTCTATGAAAACCGCATGGTTAGCCATGACCGAGGACGAGACCCCGAAACCGATGAACATATTTGGGGATCAGTCGCCGGACCCTTTGAATTTGTGCGTTGGGCGAGTTTCGCGTCAGAAGTCAAAATTTAATCAACTTAAACAAAACAGTCCACAGGGTACCAATTCCTGATACATTAACCCAGTATCAGCAAACCGAGATGCAATTGAGTTTATGAAAGTTCTGGTAATTGGTGGTGATGGCTACTGCGGTTGGGCGACAGCCCTCCATTTATCCAACCGAGGCTATGAAGTTGGGATATTAGATAACTTAGTCCGGCGACACTGGGATCAACAGCTTTGTATTGATACCCTAACCCCAATCGCACCCATTCATCAACGCATTCAACGCTGGAAAGATTTAACGGGGAAGTCTATCGACCTGTATGTGGGCGATATCAACGACTATAGCTTCCTGCTCGATAGTTTACTCGAGTTTGAACCCGGAGCGATTGTTCACTTCGGAGAACAACGGTCAGCGCCCTTTTCCATGATAGACCGGGAACACGCGGTTCTCACCCAAGTTAACAACGTCGTGGGAACTTTGAATATTTTATACGCAATGCGCGAACATTTCCCCGACAGTCATCTGGTGAAACTGGGAACGATGGGTGAATACGGGACTCCGAATATTGATATCGAAGAAGGTTATATCACCATTGAACACAACGGGCGTAAGGATACTTTACCCTATCCCAAGCAACCCGGAAGTTTCTATCATTTGTCAAAGGTTCACGATAGCCATAATATCCATTTTGCGTGTAAAATCTGGGGTCTACGGGCGACGGATTTAAACCAAGGGGTGGTTTATGGGGTTCTCACCGATGAAACCGGGATGGATGAAATGTTGATTAATCGTCTCGACTATGATGGTGTATTTGGAACTGCTTTAAACCGTTTCTGTATTCAAGCCGCTATTGGTCATCCGCTTACCGTTTATGGCAAAGGCGGACAAACTAGGGCATTTCTTGATATTCGGGATACGGTTCGTTGTGTGGAATTAGCCATTGCGACTCCCGCAGAACCCGGTCAATTCCGTGTCTTTAACCAGTTTACCGAAATGTTTAGCGTTGGCGATTTAGCCATGATGGTCAAGAAAGCCGGAAATGCAGTGGGGTTAGATGTTGATATTCAAAATATGGAAAATCCCCGGGTTGAACTAGAAAATCATTATTTCAACGCCAAAAATACCAATTTGTTGGATTTGGGATTACAACCTCATTATCTGTCTGATTCCCTGTTAGATTCGTTGTTGAACTTTGCAATGAAATATAAGAATCGGGTTGACAAGAACGAAATTTTACCGAAAGTTTCTTGGCGAAATCCCGGTTCAGCGAAGATGGCAAAATAATCGGAAACGGATATTCAAACGCATTCCTAGAGTAGGTTGGGTTGAACATTGTGAAACCCAACTTTTTCAGTTAATAGTCAATTATTGGGTAGAGGTATTGTATATAACGTCTCTACATATTCC
>NZ_LATL02000336.1 GCF_000972705.2 Limnoraphis robusta CS-951
GGGGGTAAGGAGAGGGGAGTAAGAAGACAGTCAGTAGCCTCCTCCTTCTAGGGGGAGGTTGGTGGGGGTCGAGGACTAACAAAAACGAAAATAGAGAATAATGGATAATAAAGTCGGATTTCTCCTCAAAGTCTTATTGCTCTCAGCAGCAATATCGGTTTTCATTAAATATGTTGGCCCTGATCTATCTATTCCATTATCCGTAACAAATACTTTAATTGCTGTTTTCTTCCCCAGTATTGCGATCGCCCTAATATTCCTCTGGCGAGGTACCCGCAGTTACAGTGACCAGTGAACAGTGACCAGTGACCAGTCAAGAGTAAACACTGATAACTAATAACTAATAACTGTAAACTGTAAACTGTAAACTGTATAAGCCCGCCTCTACACTCTTCCCTAACTCCCAACTCCTGAACTTCCCGTGAACCTTGGTCAATGGCTTGGCTTTTATGCGATTATCGCCTCGATATACATCCTGTGGCAAGTCCGACAGGCAATTTTGCTTGTTTTTGCCGCCATTGTCCTAGCAACGGTTCTGAACCAATTAGCGCGTTGGTTTCAACAGTTTAAAATTAAGCGATCGCTGGCGGTTCTCCTTTCGGTTAGCTTATTTTTCCTGTGTTTTGTGATTGGTTTTCTCCTGGTGGTTCCGCCCTTACTCAACCAATTTCAAGAACTCGCGACCAAAGTTCCCCGAGGGATAGAACGAGGCTTGTATCGTTTTGATCTCTGGATCGATTATCTCAGAACTCAAGTTCCCCAACAGTTTCGCGAATATTTCTATCTCGTTAACCGCGACATCACCGAGATAGATGTTAACCAGATTATCACCCAACTGCAAAGTCTAGGAAATCAACTGATTGGCGGTGTGGGAGTCTTTGTCGGAACAACAGTCGGGGGAGTTCTCAGTATTGTCTTAGTGCTGATTTTAACCATGATGCTGCTGGCTGATCCTCACGCTTACCGTCAAGCATTGATCAGACTAATGCCCTCATTTTATCGCGATCGCATGAATCAAATTCTAGATCGATGTGAATTGGCGATCGGACGTTGGGTAATTGGTGCTTTAATCGATATGAGTGTTGTGACGCTTTGTAGTTTAATTGCCTTGTCAGTCTTGCAAATTCCCTTTGCCTTTGCTAACGCTATTTTAGCGGGATTTCTCAACTTTATTCCCAATGTCGGGCCGGTTTTAAGCGTTATTCCCCCAATGGCGATCGCATTATTATACGCCCCTTGGAAAGCCTGGTTGGTTGTGCTGCTTTATTTTATTATCCAACAACTAGAAACTGCCTTCTTAATTCCCTATGTTATGGCTCAACAATTGGCATTGTTACCTGCTATTACCTTACTGGCTCAAGGCTTCTTTCTAACCTTCTTCGGATTTTTAGGCTTGTTTCTGGCTTTACCCTTAGCCGTCGTCGGTCAAGTTTTAATCAAAGAAATCTTAGTTAAAGATATTCTAGATGGATGGGAAACCGAAAAACAGTGAACAGTTATAGCAGAAGTCAGGAGACACCGAGACAGGAGACAGAATTGAAACCTTTATCATAAAAGGATTTGACAGAAAAACAGTGTCCTAATCNAGGAGACACCGAGACAGGAGACAGAATTGAAACCTTTATCATAAAAGGATTTGACAGAAAAACAGTGTCCTAATCAAAGGCTTCGACTGCTATATCAGTTCTCAACGTAGGGGCGGGTTCCACCTAGAGGTATATATTCTCCACAACAATCTATATAAACCCGCCCCCCATTTCCCATAAATAGTGATCAGTTCTCAACGTCGGGGCTGGTTCCACCTAGAGGTATATATTCTCCACAACAATCTATATAAACCTGTCCCCCATTTCCCATTCCCTAGAAACAATTAGAAACAGATATTTTGAGAGAAACTGCTAGAGGGCGGGTTAAGCAAGGTTGTTTGTCAGAAACAGATATTTTGAGAGAACCCGCCCCTACAATACTGGTGACGATGAAAGGGCGGGTTAAGCAAGGTTGTTTGTCAGAAACAGATATTTTGAGAGAACCCGCCCCTACAAACCTGTAACCTGTAACTTGTTCCCTGTCTAAAATAATGAGAACGATCGCTGAAATTAATGAGAAAATTCGCGCCTCATCTGTCGTTGTGTTAACCGCAGAGGAAGTCAAAGCCCGAGTAATTGAAACCAGTGTCGCCCAAGTCGCTCAAGAAGTTGATGTAATTACCACAGGCACCTTTGAACCGATGGAATCTTCGGGNAAATTAATGAGAAAATTCGCGCCTCATCTGTCGTTGTGTTAACCGCAGAGGAAGTCAAAGCCCGAGTAATTGAAACCAGTGTCGCCCAAGTCGCTCAAGAAGTTGATGTAATTACCACAGGCACCTTTGAACCGATGGAATCTTCGGGGGCGATCATTAACCTGGGACAAACAGATCCTCCGATTAATATTCGGAATTGTTGGCTGGATGGCGTGCAAGCTTACAGTGGGTTTGGGGCGGTTGATTTGTATCTGGGAGCCACTCAAATCGCCGAGAATGGGGATGAATCCGGCGATCGCGGAGGGGGACACGTAATTGAAGATTTAATCGCCGGAAAGCCCGTTTCCCTGCGCTCAACGGGATTAGTCTCTGACTGTTATCCCCGCAATTCCTTAGAAACCACCATTAGCCGCGACACCATTAATCAGTTTTATTTATTTAACCCGCGAAACCTGTATCAAAATTTTATTGTTGGCGTAAATGGAGGCGATCGCCAACTGTTTACCTATCTCGGGCCATTGCAACCCCGTTTAGGAAATGCCGTCTATTCCAATCCGGGAGCCATTTCCCCTCTGATCAACGATCCGGACTTAGAAGTGGTTGGAATCGGCACCCGGATTTTCTTTGGGGGCGGAATTGGGTATATTACCTGGGAAGGTACCCAACATTTTCCTTTACAAAAACGTCTAGCGAACCGGACTCCTATCGGCCCTGCGGCTACCCTAGCCTTGATTGGGGATGCTAAACAGNGTCTATTCCAATCCGGGAGCCATTTCCCCTCTGATCAACGATCCGGACTTAGAAGTGGTTGGAATCGGCACCCGGATTTTCTTTGGGGGCGGAATTGGGTATATTACCTGGGAAGGTACCCAACATTTTCCTTTACAAAAACGTCTAGCGAACCGGACTCCTATCGGCCCTGCGGCTACCCTAGCCTTGATTGGGGATGCTAAACAGATGAATTCCTACTGGGTCAGGGGTTGCTACTTCAAAAACTACGGGCCGTCTATTATGATTGGCGTGGGGATTCCGTTACCTGTCTTGCGGGAAGAAGTGATTGCTCATTGTGCGGTTCAAGATAAAGATATTGTCGCTCCTGTCGTTGATTTTTCAATTCCTCGGCGAGTGCGTCCGACTTTTGGGTTAGTCAGTTATGCCCAACTGAAAAAAGGCCGTATTTCGATTGAGGGTAAACCGGTGCGGACTGCTCCTGTAGCCAGTTTAGCTCGTTCTCGTCAAGTCGCGCAACAACTCAAACAATGGATTGAATTGGGACAGTTTACCCTCACTGAACCTGTGGCGTCTATTCCGATGGATAGAGCCTTTATTCCCCAAGATGTCTGGGGATCTCAGATCAATCTTGATTAGGAGTCGGCTACAGAAGCATTAAGCAGACCAAAACTCGATTAATTTTCCGTTTTCGGCTTGGGCTTGACGGGCTTAGAAATCGGTTGTGAGCGGGTCGGAGAGGAAGAAGCGGTTCTCGGCTTGACGGGAGGACGAGAGGAACGAGAGAAGTTGTCTCTTCTGTCTCCACCGCCTCGGAATGATCCTCCTCGACCCGGAAAGGGTTTTCTGCCTTTGTTGACAGGAATCAGGCCAATATCATGGCTTTCTTGAATAATAAGGCAATCTTGTTCGAGTTGAACGTGTAGATCACAGAAATGACCGACGGCTTTGGGGCCTGCCATACCATCAAGCTTGAGTTTGAAGAACTTCGGCTTTTCTTTGTCGCCCCGAGAGGATTGGCGAATTTTGACAATCACGTATTTTTCTTCATCTTGAGACTGGTAAACCACTTCGCCCCGAATGGAAAAATAGCCATGTTCAATATCAGGTAAGGCATTGGGATCAACTTTAGTCGGGCTTGGAGGTTTAACAGGCGGTGTCTCTGGAGTTGGGGATGATTCGAGATCCGTTGTTTCTGTAGAGGGTGACTCTTCATCCTCTTTTTTTAAGGTTTCCGGTTCCCAGACTCCCATAATCTGAACGTGCAGGTTTTCTTGTTTTTGGCGAGTACGGGGATAAACAACCCAGAGATGTTCTTGGTCAAGGTCAATATGCTTTTTAACCAAACTCATAACACGACCGAGAAGAACCGCATCAATCACCGTTCCGTCGGCGGTGAGTAATATTCCCTGAGTAAATTGATCTTGCGAAGCGGTGTATCGCCCCCGAATCAAGCCGATTGCCCGATATTGCCGAGGTTCACTAGGAGGGGGTATTGGATGCCAAAGACGACTCTGATCATTGAGAAGCTGATCCTCGCTTTCGGAGGAGTCGGTGTCGGAGACTGAAGCTTCAGAGGTCGTTTCGCTGGCCTGTTCTGATGAAGAATCAGGGGGCATCACCGTTTGATCGGATTGGGGATTTTCTTGAAGTTGCTTTGCACTCATGGGCAGATCAACGGACAGATCAACGGCAGGTTCGCTAGATTGAACCGGCTGAGAGGATGAGGAATTAGGCATTTGGGAGGATCGATTCGGAGAAGGACTCATAGAACCTGATAGCAGCACAGACACATCCCATTTGGGAATATTAAAATATTCAGTGGACACACAACTCGGTCAGAGACATTGAGTTGAAGTTAGACCTTAAACTGTCAGTGATTGAGGAGAGTCAGATGTTTTTTTTGAATTGCACCTTGACTCCTGTACCGTTGAAGACAGCTCACTGTGAAACTCAACAACACAATGGGTTTTAGATGATTGTCAATTGATGGGGTTCGAGTAGCAGGCTAACGCTCTCAAAATTTTGTCGATTTGCCTATTTTACTGAATCCATTTGCTCAACGGACGAATCCGAATGCTTTTGACAAACCTCTTGTTATCCAATACCTCTATCAATTCGGTCTGAGCGAAGATCGCCAGGAAGTTAATTGACAGATAGTAGTGATGGGTCTGCTACTATATTAGCTGCAAGGCACAAACTGCTTTATCCAACTTTAGAGTTGAATCTGTACCGAGAGAGAGCGTAGGGGTCTAATTTCTATGGTAGACAAACGTCGTGGGTTTATTGGTGTCATATTGATACTGTCTGTGATTGCTTTCGTAGGATTTTCTATGGGGCCTTTGATTGGCAGTTTGTTAGGGGGAAACCGCTCAAATAGTCAAACAACCCCAACCCCGACTCAAACGGCTCAAGCTAAACAAGCTGATTTAGAAGCTCAAGCCCGAGGCTATGAGTTAGTTTTGCAGCGAGAACCTGATAATGAAACGGCCCTGCGGGGGATTTTACAGGCAAGGTTAGAGTTGATCAGCATGGGTCAAGGCAATGTCAAGGATGTTGTTGAACCCTTGCAAAAGCTCTCCCAAATGAATCCAGAGGCTACTGAATATAGCATTTTATTAGCTCAGTCTCAACAATATACGGGGGATCAGGAAGGGGCGGCTCAAACCTATCGCCAAATTCTGGAAAAACAACCAGGACAAATTCAAGCCTTGCAAGGTTTAGTCAATTTACAGCTTGCTCAAAAACGCCCGGAAGCGGCGATCGGATTGTTACAGGATACTCTCAAAGCCGCTCCACAAGCGAATCAAGCTCAACCCAATACGATTGATGAAACCTCTGTTCAGTTGATCCTCGGACAAGTCTATGCTGAACAAAAACGCTACGAGGAGGCGATCGCTATCTATGATGAAGCTATCCGCAACAATCAGCAAGATTTTCGTCCCGTTCTCGCTAAAGCGATGGTTCTCAAGGATCAAGGGAATTTAGATGAGGCTGAACCCTTGTTTGGTAAGGCTTCAGACCTCGCGCCCGCAGCGTTTAAAGACCAAATTCAACAGGCGGCAGGTATCGTTGCAACGCCGACTGAAGTCACCCCTGCTCCTCAAACGGCTCCTAATGCTCAACCGGACAGTCCGAGCGAACCTCAACCGGAAGCGGTGGAAAATGTAGAAGAAACTCCCGAACCCAATAACGAGTAATCCGACAACGCCATAAACCTCAGAAGCCCGGTTTTTTAGAAAACTGGGTTTTTTTGTCTGCCCGTAAAAACCGTGATCATTCAAAAGACTGAAAAATCAGCTATGTATTATAGCATAAACAAGCCTCAAGTGTCCTCCGTAATTTCTCGGGTGTTTTTGGCAAGTAGCAGCGAGAAAAATCCGTATTTCCCCCGTAGATTTCCTCTGAGCGAACTCGTACAATAGCAACATGACTCAAGTCGTTCTGAAGCTGAATAGACTCAATAAAACCAGTTACTCTAATTCAATTTAGCCAAAAGCCACCAACTCTAGACTGAATCTATATTGCAGGTTGTTCTAATCTTTATAAAAATTCCCGTATAGTCTAACCCCAGCTTTGATGTTGGGGTTTTTTTTATTCACGTCGTTGGCTGATCAGGGTATATCTGCTCTAACACGCAACAGCCTTTAGATAGATATCACTAAAATCAAGATTCTGTTAGATTATTAAAATGTATTAAGTTATGAACAAAACCCCTTAGCGTGTCTGGAAGTCATCAGGTTGTTATTGTCGGTGCTGGGTTTAGTGGAATTACGGCTAGCCGAGTTCTCGCCCGGGCGGGAATAAATGTTCTCTTAATTGACAGGAACAGCTATCACACCTTTATTCCCTTACTGTATCAAGTCGCAACCGGACTTCTACAACCCCAACAGGTGATTTACCCAGTAGGTCGAGTCTTGAAAAATTATCCACAGGCTCGATTTTTACAAGCTGAAGTTAATGATATTGACTTTGAGCGTCAAATTGCTTACACAAATGCAGGAGAAATTGACTACGACTTTCTGATTTTAGCCACTGGAAGTCAACCGCAGTTTTCCGAAGTTCCCGGTGCTTCTGAACATAGCAAACCTGTTGTTTCCCTCTCAGATGCGGTAAAATTGCGACAACATTTGCTGACTTGCATCCAACAAGCTAAACAAGAATTAATCCCCGAACAGCTTCAAAGTCTGTTAACGTTTGTGATTGTTGGAGGCGGCCCGACTGGAGTAGNTTTAGCCACTGGAAGTCAACCGCAGTTTTCCGAAGTTCCCGGTGCTTCTGAACATAGCAAACCTGTTGTTTCCCTCTCAGATGCGGTAAAATTGCGACAACATTTGCTGACTTGCATCCAACAAGCTAAACAAGAATTAATCCCCGAACAGCTTCAAAGTCTGTTAACGTTTGTGATTGTTGGAGGCGGCCCGACTGGAGTAGAAATAGCGGGCGGTTTGTCGGAATTGTTGCAAACTTTACTCGCAGATTATCCGAAATTACGACAACAATCTGAAGTTATTTTACTACAATCTCGCGATCGCTTACTGGTCAATTTCCCAGAAATTCTCAGTACCTACACCGCCCGACATCTACATCGCAAAGGCGTGAAATTGCAATTTTCGACCCGAGTTAAGCGTGTTACTCCAGAGGTTGTAGAATTAGAAGACGGTACAACGATCTCGACTGTGACTACAATTTGGACTGCCGGAGTGGAAGCTAACCCAGCAACAGATACAACAGATATTCCCACCGCCCGTAAAGGAAAAATCGTTGTACAGTCTACTCTGCAAATTCCTAACTATGCTAATGTTTATGCGGTTGGCGATGTTGCTTATGTCAAATTGCGAGATGAGGTGTTAGCAGGAGTGGCACCGGAAGCTTTGCAACAGGGAGAAGCAGCCGCTCATAATATTATCAAACAAATTCGCGGCGAGTCTCCCCAAGCGTTTCAATATATTGATAAAGGTAAAGCGGCTATTATTGGGCGAAATGCAGGTGTTGTTAGCAAAGACGAATTACAACTGAAGGGTATCTCGGGATGGCTCATGTGGCTAGGAATTCATTTATATTATCTTCCTGGTGGGCGTAATCGTTTGAATGTTGCTTATAGTTGGATTTGTGATTGTTTGCTACATTCTCGCTTTGTTAAACCCATCACTCCGCCTTACCCTGAGTTCAAGTCTTTTCCATCAGCATCTAAACCTATTTTAACTGTTAGTCGAGGGTCTAAACCGATGAAATATATTCCTTTAATTGGACGTTCATTTTTATCGACTATCTTTCTCTATTCAGCGATTAGTAAAATTTTTAGCTTTGCAGCAACTCAACAAATGATAGCAGATAGAGGATTACCTTTTCCGGCTTTAATGTTACTGGGGAATATTATTTTTCAATTAGTCGGGGGAATCTCGTTAATATTAGGATATAAAACCCGTATCGGGGCTTGTCTTTTAATTGCCTTTTTGATTCCGACAACATTAGTCTTTCATAATTTCCTCGCTGATCCGACAGAAACAACAGCTTTTCTTAAAAATTTAGGTTTAATTGGAGCTTTATTAATGGTATCCTATTTTGGAGCAGGGCCAGTTAGTTTAGATACTGGTAATCATTTTGATCAAGTGTAACGCAGTTGTAAACTAACTATTCAGATGAACTTCCAGATCGGAGATCTTATTCAAAAGGTTAAGGCTTGGTTTCCTAAAGCTCAAGCCCAGATTGAGGCTCAAGCGGCTGAACTTGAAGCCCGCTTTAATGAGCAGAATTATATTCCGCTTTCCTCTGAAGAAGTTGCAAATTTTCAAACTAAAATTCAGTCTTTATCCTTACCTGAAGCTTATCAAAACGCAATTAAAACTAAAGTTTCAGAAGTTTTAACGCCCTGGAAAAAAGACCAATATTCGGATAATCATTTGTTTATCTTATTCGACTCTATTGAACCTAAAAACGGTGTTTTTCAGGAAATATTTAAGCAAGTTAATGAGCAAGCTTTACCCCTAAAATTCTTATCTTGGACGACTCGCCCTGACGACTATGCGACACTCAAAAGTCAGCTTCAAAGCCAAATTGAATCAACAGACAATTCTGAGGATATTGAGAAGAACATAAATCCCCAATCTTTAGTGATTATTCCTGACTTGAGTTTATGTTTTTTACGCTGTGTTGAGGGATTAGATGCAGTCGAATATTTGTATGATTTGATTCTCAAAGATTCGTCTTGTTTTTGGGTGGTGGGTTGTAATAAATGGACTTGGAACTATTTTAAATCTATTTATAAAGTTAATACTTGCTTTGAGCAAATTTTCCCTTTACCGAGTTTGAATGCAGTTGAACTCAAACATTGGTTAACTCCAATTTATGAAACCCTTGAGATCGAGTTTGGTGATGATAATCAAGAGAATGATAATCATAAATCAGAAGAATGGAAAGAGCAAGATACCACCTGGATTTCTCAAGATGAAAAGCAATATTTTGAGCGTTTAGCTAGTATTTCAGAGGGATTAAGTCAGAATGCTGCTTATCTTTGGTTAGATTCTCTACAATATGTTAAACAGCCAGAAGAAACGGACTCACAAACGGTAGAAATTCAGGAAAATAAACCAGAAAAACGTTTAATTCTCAAACGAGCAACGCTCCGAAATTTACCGGGACTGACGAAAGAAGATCAATATTTATTATCTTCTATTGCCTTACATGGAGAAATCAGTTTATCTGCTTTAGCCGTGAGTTTAGCCGAGCCAGAAAGTCGGATAAGAATTCAAGTACAGAAGTTATTACGAACCGGAATTATTATGCGACAACAGGAATTATTAAAATTAAGTCCAGTTTATTATTCTCGGCTCAAACAAGATTTAATTAATAATAAAATTTTAGCTGGAGAAAAGGATTAATGCTACGCGAATATTTTTGGGTTCAAATAAATAATGCTAACAGCTTAGAAGACGCTTCTGAACTCCTCTCAGAAATTACGACTTCTAAAGTCATTCAGGCTGTTATTATTATTGCTGTTGCTTACTTGGGGATGTTTGCTATTGATAAGTTAATTCATTGGTTAGCAGAAGAAGTTCCTCTAAGATTTCGCTTGACTGTGAAGCAATCTTTACCCTTTTTGAGAGCGTTTTTACTCGGTTTAGCTAGCATTCTGTTGATTCAGTTATTTTTGAAGCTTTCTTCTAACAATGTTTTGGCTTTAACCGGAACGATTGCTGTTGCTTTGGGTTTTGCGTTTAAGGATTATATCAGTTCAGTCATTGCGGGAATTATTGGTTTGTTTGAACGCCCCTATCAACTCGGTGATCGTGTTAAAATAGGAGATGAATATGGTGAGATTGTTGACTATGGTTTACGAGGGATTCGTTTACAGACACCCGATGATAATATTGTCTCAATTCCCCATAATAAAATCTGGACAGAAGCGATTTCAAATTCCAATAAAGGAGATGTAGAAGCTCAAGTTGTCGCCGACTTTTATTTTGAGCATACTGTTGATGTTGAAATCGTAATGAAAATTTTATATCGAGTCGCCTATACAAGTAAATATACACAATTAATGTTACCGATTTTGGTAATTATGGATGAAAAACCTTGGGTAACTAACTTTAAACTCAAATGTTATCCCATTGATGCACGGGATGAATTTATTTATAAAACGGACTTAATTAAGCGAGCTAAACAAGTTTTTGCAAAAGAAGGAATTTCTTATCCTATGCTTTCTCCTCAATCCTATGAAACGGAGAAAGCAGAATCATAATTTTNAATGTTATCCCATTGATGCACGGGATGAATTTATTTATAAAACGGACTTAATTAAGCGAGCTAAACAAGTTTTTGCAAAAGAAGGAATTTCTTATCCTATGCTTTCTCCTCAATCCTATGAAACGGAGAAAGCAGAATCATAATTTTATCATTATAATCACCACAAAGACACAAAGACACGAAGAGTATCTCTTGTGATTTGCATCTCTCCCTAGTAGCGAGAAACTGTTTATCGATTAAAAAGACAAAAAGTCACGAATATTTGTTCGCTTTGTGTTCTCTGTGTCTTCGTGGTTTTCTTCTTTCTGTTTTCAGATTAATATGTCCTAATGCTGTGTGAGATTAATCTGGTGTTAGATGGGATTAAATTAAGTACAATCGAGACAGTTTCAACGTTCACTCAATTTCTATGAGCCATCACTCGAGCAAACACTCAGTATTCAGACGTAGACTTTTTCAAAAGGTTCTATTGATTGTTCTGGGAATTTTGCTGATGGTGACTTCTGTTAGACTGATTCATCAAGTGATGGCTTTACCCTCNCTCAATTTCTATGAGCCATCACTCGAGCAAACACTCAGTATTCAGACGTAGACTTTTTCAAAAGGTTCTATTGATTGTTCTGGGAATTTTGCTGATGGTGACTTCTGTTAGACTGATTCATCAAGTGATGGCTTTACCCTCCGCCGCCCAACAGCCTGTCGATACCTTTTTTGTTTTGGGGGGAAGCATCAAGCGAGAAATATTTGTCTCTCAGTTAGCTACCCAGTCTCCCAACACTCGCATTTTAATTTCAACGGGTTCGGATGACCCTTGTATTTTAAAGCTGTTTGAACGCAACAGAAGCCCCGTAGAACAGGTTTGGTTAGAAAAATGCGCGGACTCAACCTTGGGTAATTTTGTCTTCTCTCAGCCGCTTCTCAGTCGGTGGAAAGCCCGTCATATTCAGTTAATTACTTCAAAAAGTCATCTTCCTCGGGCGCTGTGGATGGCGCAAATTATCTTAGGCGCTCATGGAATTTGGGTTGAACCCCAACTGGTTCCTGAAAGTGGGGTTCCGGGAAATCGAGAGTCTATGATTAAAACAGGACTTGATCTGACTCGCGCTGTCATTTGGGCGTTGGTGAGTCAATTCGTTCAACCCTCTTGTTCTAACGTGGTTCATCTTCAAGATGTTAATCTTCAACAATGGTGCGAAGATGGATTTTCCTGTGAATATCAAGGCAAAATTAACCCGGAAGCCATTTGTGATATCATGTCCGACTAATCAATAATGATTCTGTAGGGGCGGGTTCAGTCAATATCTTTAGCACTACTGCGAGATTGAGATAAACCCGCCCCACCCCATAACAGAATTAATCAACCGGACATAATATGAACCGTTTTGATGATTACACCTAAAAAACCCGGTAACTCCTACGAAACCGGGTTTTTAAGCCTGACAGTACAGGCAGGTAGGTTAATACCAAACAAATTAAGACATCGCTTGAATGATCAAGTCGAAATAAGGCGCCGCTTCACGGGCATCGTCTTCATCTAGCAAGCCGAGAGAAGCATCCTTCAAACAGCGAATTGCCTCAACCATTCCAGGCATCGGAACGCCGAGAGAATTATACATCTCTTTGACCCCAATTAAGCCAATGCTTTCAATCGGGTCTTTGTCTCCAGAGAGAATCCCGTAGGTAATCAAACGCAAATACCAGCCATAATCCCGTAGACACAGCGCCCGTTCCCGTTGTCCGGCAGCGTTACCACCGGGGGCAATGAAGTCAGGACGCTTTTTCCACAGTTGACCACTGGCGCGGTCAACAATTTTCTTTTCGTTTTCAGATAAGGTGCTGGCAATGCGGACTCGTTGTTCCCCCGTCTTTAAAAAGTCACTGATCGCTCGGAGTTCACCAGTGCTAGGATAACGGAGTTCATCGTCAGCTTTGAGAATAACTTGGCTTACTACAGTCATCTGTAATTAGAATTTGTCAAGATAACATTAAGTAGTTTAGCGATTCTCGGATACACAAACCAATAGGTCGCTAATTTTAACAAAACAGTGAGTAATAATCCTTATTGTTATTTGTGTAAAACTTAACATCTGACAAATTTTACCTGAACTCCAAATCCATGACTGATTCCGACTACCAACAGGGTCAACGGCTTGAACTGGAAATTACCGACTTGACCGACACAGGCGAAGGGATAGGACGCTACCAAGACCAGGTGGTGTTTGTTCCTGATACCATTCCTGGCGATCGCATTATAGCCCGACTCATTCACGTTAAGCGCAAATACGCGATCGCTAGACTGGAAAAACTGATCACCCATTCTCCCCAACGCATTCGCCCCGCTTGTATTGTCGCGGATAAATGCGGCGGTTGTCAGTGGCAACATATTGATTATGACGCTCAACTGACCACAAAACAGCATTTAGTGGTTGAAGCTTTAGAACACATTGGCGGCTTTCCTCAACCCCCTGTGAGTCCGATTTTACCCTCGCCCTCTGCACTCCATTATCGCAATAAAGCGACTTACCCCCTGAGTCGGTCATCGACGGGTCAAGTGCAGGCAGGATATTATCAAAAAGGATCTCATCGTCTGATTAATCTCAATCAATGTCCGGTACAAGACGAAAATCTTGATCCGTTCCTTGCCAAAATTAAACAAGATATTCAAGAGCAAGGCTGGTCGATTTATAATGAACAGCAACATCGGGGTCTGATCCGACATCTATCGCTGCGAATTGGACGACGAACCGGAGAAATCTTGTTAACCCTAGTCGCCTGTCGCCCCTTACCCCGACTTGAAGAACAAGCCGAAACCTGGTTACAGCAATATCCTAATTTAGTCGGGGTTTGTCTAAATCTTAATCCTGACAAAACCAATGTTATTTTTGGAGAACAGACTAACTGTGTCAAGGGTCAAGGGTTCTTGCGAGAAGAATTTGCGGGGTTGAATTTTCATCTGACTCCTGAAACGTTTTTTCAGGTGAATACCGAAGCGGCGGAAGCGGTGCTGAAAGTGATTCAACCGCAGTTAAACTTACTTGGGGAGGAGATCATTATTGATGCCTATTGTGGCATCGGAACGTTAACGCTACCCCTGGCTAAACAGTTACAGTTACTTGCCTCCTCTGCACAAAAAACTGCCCAAAAACAGGTGATTGGGATTGAAATGCAACCGACTGCTGTACAGCTTGCTTACCAAAATGCTCGGTTAAATGGCATTGATAACGTTTCGTTTGAGGTGGGAACGGTAGAAACAATTTTATCTCGCTTAAGCATTCAACCTGATATAATCTTACTCGATCCGCCCCGCAAAGGATGCGATCGCACCGTTCTCGAGATGTTGTTAAAGTTGCAACCGACTCAGATTGTTTATGTCAGTTGTAAGCCTTCTACCCTCGCCCGTGATTTAAAAATACTCTGTGAAAATGGATTTTATCACCTAACTCAGGTTCAGCCCGTTGATTTCTTTCCCCAAACCCCTCACGTTGAATGTGTGGCTTTTTTACAGTTAGCAGTGACCCGTGAATAGGCAAGAGGCAAGAGGCAATCATGCAATCATGCAATCATGCAATCATGCAATCATGCAATCATGCAAAAGGCATTGATAACTGGTAACTGATAACTGGTAACTGGTCACTGTTCCCTGTTCCCTGTTCCCTGTTCCCTGTTGACTGGTTACTGTTCACTGGTCACTGATAACTGG
>NZ_LATL02000337.1 GCF_000972705.2 Limnoraphis robusta CS-951
GTTGAAAAACCCAGCATCTAATCGATGCAATGAACCTTGAAAACTTAAGGTACGGGGTTCTTGCCAGGAATGCTTTGGCCATATAAAACCTTAAAGCACCAAGTACAGAGAATCAAGCATTTTTTTCTCAAGTACGGTAGGGCATACCGAAACTATCTCTGAAATGAGATGAACGACTGGGGAGACTCACCCCTCTGGAGTTGATTGGGAAACCAGTTGGCTTTAAGGGTTGTCAATGAATCAGTAATCCAAAGCCGTGAGGCTTGGAGAATCCCCTTTCTTTAGAAATGGGGAGTATGTCAATCAATGACAAGAGCAACAAAGGTCTTTTCAACAAGCACCCCAACCCCCTCGATCAATCTATTGCTTGTGGCTATACCCCGGTTTTTGACTTTTGACCCCCTCTTTTGACCTTCTGAAGCTGAGACTTCCTACAGGCAAGAATTTCTCAGACAGATGGTAGTCCGCTAAGTTATAGTGGAGTTAATCTGGCAACCTAGATCCGGGTTCTGGTTTCTGTGAGTTATTGCCTTAATCCCAACTGTCCAAGTCCGACTGATCCGTCGAATGCTAATCGACGTGTTTGTTGTCAGTGCGGTTCAGATTTGTTACTCCAAGGTCGGTATCGTGTTAGCAGACAGCTAGGTGGTGGTGGATTTGGTAAAACCTTTGAAATTACCGATGACCATACACGTACTGAGAAAGTTTTAAAAGTTTTGCTCAAAGAGCATCCAAAGGCTGTGGCTTTATTTAAGCAAGAAGCCAAAGTTTTGAGCCAGCTTAGACATCCCGGTATTCCGATGGTTGAAAAGGATGGTTATTTTACCTTTATGCCAAAAGGAGGCAAAGAACCGATTCATTGTCTGGTGATGGAAAAAATAGAAGGCTCTAATTTGCAAGACTGGATGAAAGGTCGCAAGAAAGAGCCGATTTCTCAAGAACAAGCGATTGAATGGTTAAAACAGCTTGCAGAAATTTTAGATAAAGTTCATAGCTTAAACTATTTCCATCGGGATATTAAACCGCAGAATATTATGCGAAAACCTGATGGGCAATTAGTCTTAATTGACTTTGGTACAGCTCGGGAAGTTACAGATACTTTTATTGCCAAGGTGGAGGGAGGACAAAACGTTACAGGTATTGTTTCTCCAGGCTATACTCCACCTGAACAAACCAACGGGAAAGCCGTTCCTCAGTCTGATTTTTTTGCTTTAGGACGAACGTTTATTTATCTTTTAACAGGTAAACCGCCAACAGCTTATCCAGAAAACCCTAGAACAGGAAAATTACTCTGGCGAAAAGGGGCCCCGAATATTTCTCAACAATTAGCAGATGTTTTGGATTATTTGATGGCACCGTTTCCGGGAAATCGGCCTCAAAGTCCTCAAATGGTTTTGAAGTGTCTCAAAGAAATCGATCTGACTCAACAAAAAGAATCGAAACCTGAACCCCCGAAACCGAAACCTGAGCCGCCACCTAAGCCCGTTCCTCAGAAAAAACAGAGAACAACAAAAATATCGGTTCCTTTATCCCGTCCTTTTCAATTTAATTTTCCGTTTAAGTTCCTCTGGATGATGGGAACTGTTTTGTTAATTGGAGGAGTGTTGTACACTCAAATTGACGGTTATTTACGCTACGGATTCATTCCGGCTAATCCGATTTTGATTCTTAAAAGTATACCGAGCAGTTTGTGGCTACAGGGATACAAAAGTGCTGTCGGTCAAGTTTATACTGTGGTGATTAGTCCAGACGGTCAAACACTCGTGGCGGGAAGTTTTGGAAATATAACGATTTGGAATTTAAAAACGGGGGAATTGCGGCATACAATTGCCGCCCATTCAAGTTGGGTTAAAACTCTGGCAATTAGTCCTGATGGTGAAACTTTAGCGAGTGGAAGTAACGACAAAACCATTCGGATGTGGGATCTCAAACAAGGAATTCGCCTGCGGACGATTGAAGGTCATACAGCCAGCGTCAATGCCCTCGAATTTAGCCCAGATGGTCGTACTCTCGCCAGTGGAAGTGATGATCAGACCATTCGGTTGTGGGATCTCAACACAGGGGTACGGATATTAACGATCTCAGCTCATGATGGCCCGGTCAATACGATTGCCTTCAGTCCAGATGGTCAAACCTTAGCCAGTGGAGGCACGGACAGAACCATTAAACTGTGGACTTTGACTCAAGGGACTCGAAAATTAACGATTTCTGGTCATGCAGGGGCAATCAATACGATTGCTTATACGACCGATGGTCAAAGTTTAGGGAGTGTCAGTGATGATGGTACAACCCGCTTGTGGAATCCGAATACGGGTGATCAAGAACGGTTGTTTTCCGGTGATGGGGGTGCAGTGAAATCGATGGTGATTAGTCCAGATGGTCAGACTTTAATGAGTGGTAGCGATCGGATTATGATTTGGGATCTAAAAACGGGAAAACCGATTGCGACGCTCTGGGGTCATGCACAAACGGTTAATGCTTTGGCTTTAAGTCCTAATGGTGAAGTTTTAGTGAGTGGCAGTGAAGATAAAACGATTAAGATTTGGCAAGTTCCAGTTAACAACTAAATGGAACTCCACCTGCTTTTGAAAGTCTGACTATAGCGCTTCGCGCTAGGGAACAGGGAACAGGGAACACCGGATCAGTAGACGGTGAAGGGGTTTTAGGATTTAGAAATGTCCTAATGTATTCGCTTACTGCTATATTTGTCTTAATTTTTGATAAAAAAAGAGGGGAAGTTAGGCGAATAATTCTCCTATTTCCCCTCAATTTAAACTTTTATAATTAAGCCTCACCCCAACGCTAAACGGGTTTGAGTGAGGCTAGGCATTCTCTATTTAGAATCGGAATTGAGTCCGGAATGTTGTCACGACCATCGTGTCGTTCTCATCCGTATGTTCGGGGTCTGTGACAATGTAAACACCAGGAATCAGAGCAACGTAGTCATTGACCTGATAGCGATAAAACGCTTCGATGTGAATTCCTGTTTTATCTTCTTCCAAACGCTCAAGGGTGTGATAAACCACTTTAGGCTGCATACCCACGATGATACCGCCTAAACTGCCTTCTCGGAATAAGTCAGGAAAGGCTAGGGTGATGGCGAAGTTCAGGATAGTCGCATCAAGGTCATCACCGTCGCCGCTACTCGCCTTGTCATCAGCCCAAGCCACACCCAACCAACCGCCTAACTCAAACTTATCTGCGATTCTCCAGTTGGTCTGGAAGCCTAAGTTGTCGGTTGTTGTGGCGGTATCTCCAAACGGACGGTTGGCGAGGAAACTTCCGGTTCCCCCACTAACGTTTACGTCATCTTCGCGGAAATAGCGGCGGTTGTAATCGATAGCGATCGCTAAATTATCCAAGGGTTCGTAGACGAATTGCAGGAAAGCCGAGTGACCGCCATTAAATAAACCTCGACCTTCAGACGGATCTGGTGAATCCCCATCATTGGCGAGATAACCCAAGTTCAGCCGCATTCTTTCATTAAGCTGATACTTGAGGGCCGCACCTGTACCTTCATTTCCCCGGAAGGTCGTGGGGTTATAGCGTCCAAAGCGGGAAGCCGCACCTGCACCTGTACTCTGGAAGGGGCTAAGAGGATCTTGAACGTCGTCTAAGTCCAAACTCTTCGCACCGAAGTAAACTTGACCTTTACCGTTCATAATCGGGAAGCGATAGTAGAGGTCATCGAGGATAAAGTCCCCATCTCCGCCATCCGTACCCAAACGGCTCATCAGCGTATTGGTTAAGTTTTCGCGGCTCAAGTTGGGAATGTCTCTGGCTTCCAAACGAGTTCGCAGTAAATCTTCCCCAGTGAAGCTGGTATCAAAGTTTAAACGCGCCCGATAACCGAAATAGCTTTGAGTCGGGTCTTCTTCTTCATCAACGTTCGGGCCACCTGCAACGGTATATTCAGAGCGATCGCCGAAGGTATCACCAATGAAGAAGATCACTTCCCCTCTCAACTTGGTCGTTGTGGAGAACTGATTGGCTTCCAATTCAGCCGTGCGTGCTTCTAAAGCTAACACCCGACCGCGTAAAGCTGCCAATTCCGCCGCAAATTCTTCTTGTAAGCGTTGCAAAACGGCTAAATCTTCTCGAGTGACCAAATTCGCAGTAGAGGCCGCAATCAACTCGTTAACCCGTTCTAAACAAGCGTTTAAACCAGCCGCAAACTCGTAACGAGTCATCGCCCGGTTTCCTTTATAGGTTCCATCGGGATAACCCGCAATACAACCGTAACGCTCAACTAAAGATTGCAGGGCTTGGAACGCCCAGTCTGTTGGTTGTACGTCTGAAAGCTGGGAAACCGATGTCACCTGATCCATGACATCTGTTTCTTGGCTGTAGAGTTCCATCTGTTCGATCTCTGAGATCCCCACTTGAGAACTCGCTGCTGGGTCTGCGGTTTCAACTTGAGCCAGTTCCAACTCAGCCGTTTCCGGGGTGGAAAGCGCTTCTGAAGTTGCGGTCTGAGCTGGAGCCTCACCCTGATCGCTTTCTGTGGCCGTGGCAACCTCAAGATTTTCAGATGCGTTTGCGTGATAGTCTAAGGATTGAATATCAGAAACGCTGAGTTCCTGAGTCGATAATTCTGAATGCTCTGTTTGCTGCCACTCCACTGAATGAATCGCTTCATTCCCTAAGTCAGAGGGTGAACCGAGCCTCATAGATGAGGTTTCGGTGGCTAGGGCGGCATTAGTTAAGACAAGGGCAGCACCCAGAATACCTGGACTCTGCTTAAGAGTGTTCCATAGAATTTTGTTCATCATCTCAAATCTCACACCGACTTAAAATACCAAAAGCAAGGGAGTCCCCAGCTCAGTTGAACCAATAGTATCACAATCTTAACAGGAGTTTTCTGACAGTCAAGCGGGTCTAACAGTGGCAGTTACTTCTGTGTGTTTAATCTCATTGGTTCATTTTGAGTCTGAGTTCCCCCATTCATCCTACACAATTTGTTTGGAATTGAGGCGACGAATTGCGACAACCCCAGGTAAAGGTGGACTGTTTGCTGTTTTACTCGGCCAGTTTGAACCAATTGGAACGAGCCGAGTTTGCATAAACTCCTGAGCGTCTGTGGTTCGCATCGCAAACTGACGCTCTTGTGAAGCCATGTTTTGACGAATTCCGTTGGCTTCTCCAGGGTGTTGGGCTGCGATAAACAAGGTCTGTTGATCCGGACTCAAACATGGCCCGGTCATCTCACATTCCATCGGCCCAATCGCAAATAGATAGGCATTTCCCGCATTCTCCCCCGAGGTGGGTAAAAACCAAACCGAATTATTGCCATACACCCCTAATAAATCTGTTTGACTCAGAGGTTGACCTTTTTCATCAACTCGACTGGAGGGTACGGGTTGATTCTGTTTACTGGTAGACATATCTGTGACCATCCAGACATTTCCCTTCCCATCAAATAGGAGGTTATCGGGGTTGGCAAAACCGGAACCTCCATCGGCGACTTCCCCCCCCGTAGCAAACATCTGCCAACTAAAGGTCATCGCATCAGGTTGATTGTCTTGTTCACTCAAGCGCATAATATTAAACTAAGCAAGAAAGTCACCTTTCCTACTCGTCTTCAGAACCGGACGTGAGACTTTCACCTCATCCGGCTCCTCAATGACTTGGCTCTTGTCACGAGTACCTCTTAAACTTCCGTCGAAACGGGTCTTTTCATCGTGGCAATGTCTATGTAATAGTTGCAGATTTTTATACTCATCCTTTCCGCCTTTCGACTTAGGAATGATATGGTCTACTTCCATCACATCATCCTCTCGGAAGTGTAAATTACAGTGAGCGCATATCCCTTTTTGTACCCTCAAAAGCCTTGCAACTTTTGTTGGCATTTCTGGATTTTTGCCCATTCGAGAACTCCAGTATATTAGATTACCGTCGTAGGGTGAAGCATCGCTTTTTACTTTCACATGGCGAACGATTGGTGTCGCATTATGTTTAAGTAATTGAGCCGTAATTTCTCCATCTTTTATGGAACAAAAGACCCAATTGGCGTTACCTACTCTGTGCCAATATTTATTGGCTACCCATTTTTTCCCTTTGTTGGAGTGACGACGGTTCGCCCAAGATTCTAGCTTTTGGTACATGAGGTGATCTAATTGTGAGTAAGCTTCTTTACTTACTTGTGACGCATAATAATTACTCCATCCTCGGATAATTGGGTTTAGATGTCTTATTAGTGCATCCTGACTGACCGATTTGTGAGAGTCTATTACTTTTGCGATTTGGTCGTAATGTACCTTTATGCTTTTCTTGCTTGGGGTGATGATGGTCTTAAAGCCTTGCTTCGAGTGATATTTTCCTACGTTAAACTGTCGGATGTTGAAACCGAGAAAATTAAACCCCGGTTCTTCTTGCCCGTAATTGTTTAGCGTGTGGGCTAACCTCGTTTTACTTGGCTTTAGTTCCAAACCCATGTCTTTTAACCACTCAGAGATTATCTCTTTACATCTTTGGACGGCATTTATGTCTTCGTGGAGAATCACGAAGTCATCAGCGTACCGGATGAGGGTCAATGATTGCACCTTCATTTGCCAACTTTTTTGACAGCCCTTATCATTTTTCATGTCAAGGGTTTTGGCAAACTCTTTTATCCGATATTCCATACCGTGAAGGGCAATGTTAGCCAGTAACGGAGAAATGACCCCGCCCTGTGGCGTACCCTCAGATGTAGGGAACAACTCTATCCCATCCATGACACCCGATTTTAACCAGGCTCGAACCTGTCTTCGTAGGGTTGGATAAGTATTTAATTTTGATAAGAGTCGTTTGTGGTCAATACAGTCGAAGCATTTTGCAATATCAGCATCTAGCACATATTTGGGCTTTCTGTTAATTGCTGTATGTATTGCTACGATTGCATCTTGACATGATCGGCCTGGTCTGAACCCGTATGAGTTAGGCTCAAATTTCGCTTCCCATTCTGGCTCTAAAGCCATTTTGACAAGCGATTGCAATGCGCGGTCATACATGGTAGGTATTCCCAAAGGTCGCTTCTCATTCTTCCCCGGTTTATCTATCCAGACTCTCCGGGTCGGGCTGACCTTTGAACCCAGTTTGAGTTTTCCAGTCAGGGCTATTCTTTGCTTTGGGGTCAGCGATTTAACGCCATCCACACCAGCAGTTTTTGCCCCCTGGTTATCCTGGGTAACTCTACGCACCGCTAAACATCTTGCAGACCAAGACCTCATCAGCGTTTTTTGGAGTCGGCGAACTGCTTTTACATCACCACGATTAGAGGCTTGATAGATACGTTTTTGGAGCTTATAAACGCGCTTTTCTAGCTTGCGCCAGTTAATCGCATTCCATTCCACCCTAGTGTCATTAATTGAACTGGTTTTAGACATTTGTACTCCTACTTAAGTCTCTATCTTCCAATTCATCGGATGTACGTCAGCTTATCTAGAAAATTACTTCTAGCATTTGCTTTTTACATCATCTTTCCTACTAGCAGCATACGGGAACGCACCTACTTGTAAATCGACCTTACAAGAGCATACTAGAGGTTACTTCGTTCCAAGTGTTCATATTTTATGTACCTTTAGAGTGATGCTTATACGCCGGGTTTATGGGAAGTGCTTGTTGGTCGCGGCTGGATTGCCAACTCCCTATCCTTTACCTTTTGGTTCCAGCTTATCAGCCTTATTTAGCTGGTTCGAGCTATCGACGTTTTAAACACATCTTTACTTTCGTTACTCATGGGTACTTTGCTCAGAGGGATTCCAGTTTTAGGCTACCAGTTACCTCCTTTTCATCCCGCTTTTCGGATTGATGGCTAGTCGCTACCGAAGGGATGATGCTGTCACCACTGCACCTGTGGGGCAGGACTGGGTAACAATCCTAATGATGTTACTTACACCTGCATAAACACTTAGTTGTCAAGGATTAACATCCTTGCTGGTAGTCCCCCTAACACATTAGATGTGTTGGTTTATACCAAACGAATCACACCCAACCATACTCATAGGCGGTTTCCCCAGTGGGACTTTTAAACACCCGTTGGTCTGGGCCTCCTGTTTTGTCATCCCCAGAACCCGAGGTAAAGGCAATAAATAAGGAACCATCCGGCGCAATGTCTGTATCTTCGGGACGGGCTGTACAAGTGGCTCCCACTGCACTGGCGGCTAAATGAGCATCGATTAAGATGGCACCCTGAACTTCTTCGGGATTTTCCCCTTCATATAAATCGGCTAAGGTTTTATACTGCTGTTTGAATGCGATCGCTTCGGAATCTTTTACCGCCACGACAGCGCCGCCTTCGGGTCGTTTGGGTAAACTGATCTTTCCCCCGACATGAACACTGGGTAAATCGGGATTAACGGGTGTATTCGCTTTTAAAGCAATCCAACGACCTGTCCCATCTTCATTAAATTTCGCTGCATAGAGCATTCCTTGTTCGAGTAAGCTAGAATTGGCTTGATCTTTGGGGTCTTTAACGCGATCTTGACTCACGTACTTATAAACGTGTCCGCCTCGGCGATCGCAGCCCGAATAAAATGCCAAGGGTTTACCCGCTTCTACCCGAATTCCTACGGCTTCGTGACGATAACGACCTAACCAGGTATGCTTCGTCCCATAATCATTACGATTTGCTGGATCAACTTCCACCATCCAACCATATTTATTTCCCGCTAATCCGAACACATTACCCAACCCATCTAAATTTCCTGAAAAGGGGTTCTTACTCGGATCAACAGACGTTCCATCGGGGTAGACGGGTTCAGGAACATGGGTTTGAAAGTTTTCTTCGGCACTAAACACTGTTCCCCAAGGGGTGGTTCCCCCTGCACAATTGCCAAAGCTGCCAATAATGCGATCGCCTAAGCGGTCATTATAACCTTTACCTTTTTTGCGAAATACGGCCGCGGCTGGCCCCGTTGACTTTAGGTAACGGCGATCTTTCCAACCCGAAATTCCGGTAATCCGTCGATCTTCGGCTGAGTAGGTGCGTTCCCATTTGCCTTCTGAGTTGCGACGAATGGAAATGACACCGATTCCCATGTCGATTAACCCTTGTTCGGATAGTTCTCGAATGGCTTGGCGCACGGGGTTATTGGCGGGCAGTGCAAAGGCATTTATTTTGGGTTTTTTCTCGGCTTTTAGAGCCGCTTCAATGCTTTTAAGCGGTAAGGTTTTGCCGATTACTTTTTCGTAGGTTTGCACCCAAGTTTCGGAACTAATATACTCAAAATTGACGGTTAAATATCCTTCATTTTCACTCGTTTCGATGAAGGATAAATAATCATTATTGTAGCCAAACCTAGAATCACCGACGGGATCACCCCAAGCCGCAATTAGGTCATAAGTAAACCCTTCGGGAAGAACGAGATCATCAACAATTTCATAGGTTTTATAGGCTTTAATTTGTTGTTCTGAAGCTGAAACTGTGCTAATAGGAACCCATTCTCCAACTTGAGTTTCTGCGTAATCTGTTGCTAACGGCATCGGCCCTTTTACGGGTTTAAAACTCAAGGGAGTTTTAGGGGGTTTGAGGGAAGATTTGGGGTCAAGGGGAAGATTTTTATCTTCACAAGAACTCAAGCTAGCTGTCGTTAAGCTAGCACCGAGGAATAGCAAAAATTCTCGTCGTTTGAGTCTCATAAAATATTAGAGGAAGGTAGAAGCTGGCAATCTAACCATTGATTATTTTAACGACGATCAATGAGTTTTTGCCACTCAAGGTTCTAGCCTATCCAAACCGATATCCAAAGCCGCGCACGGTTACAATATATTCAGGATTACTAGGGTCAATTTCTAGTTTTTCTCGCAACCAGCGAATATGAACATCAACGGTTTTGCTATCTCCAATAAAATCAGGTCCCCAAATCAAATCGAGTAACTGTTCACGAGACCAAACTCGCCGGGGATAACTCATAAATAGTTCTAACAAGCGGAATTGTTTGGGGGAAAGCTTCACTTCTTCACCCCGAGCCACAACCCGGCATTCTTCTTGATAGAGGATAATATCTTTGTATTGCAACATTACTGGTCCCGGAAGCTGACACAAGCGTTGACGACGCATGAGAGCGCGACATCTGGCGATAAATTCTCTCATTCCAAATGGTTTGCTTAGATAGTCATCTGCTCCCGCTTCCAGGTAAAAAGCACAGTTATTTGCTGTTTCTTTTGTTCCAATGATTAAAATGGGGACGGGGTTGCCTTGATGCCGTAACATTCGGCACAGATCAAGACCATTGACAGCATCTAGAATCAAAAGGTTGAATGGAAATTCACTCATCTTAGATGAGGGACTATGAACGGCTGGGAGAGCTTCGCGTCCGTCTAAAGCAATCACAACAGTATAGCCGTGTTCTTTGAGGGCTAAAGACAGGATATCCCGCCAGGGTTCTTCATGTTCAAGTAACAAGATTTGACCTGTATATCTTAGGTCAGAACGATGAGAACTCTTGCCTAAGTCGGGGGAAAACATAAATATCAGTTCCTACTGGTTGGATGGTGTGAAATTGTCATTTTAATCAGACTTAACTTTTAGGCTGAGTGACTTTTAAGGAAAGTTAATTCTTGACAATCCATCCAACGTAGATATGCTGCCATTGATCAATCGGCCCACATTGAGAGAACAGGGGTAAAACAGGTTGAAAATCCCCACTCACAAAAGTGAGCCATAAGCCTTTTACTCGCTCATCTACTAAGTGCGATGCGAGCTTTCTAAACATTATCTACTCCAAATAGGCTCGGTCGGATTAATAAAGGGGATATAGCTTTGATTGTATGGGTGGAAGGTTAAGGTTAGGTAAACTGTTGGTAATGATTAGGTTAAGTTATTATCAAGGGTTAAACCGTTCTGAGCTGGGCTTGGGGTTCAATCCAGCCGACTTGACTGTTGCACTCATCTGGTGTAAACCGAACTTAACACTTGAATTGACAGCCCACTGTTTAACCTCTTTAACTTCATATAATGTTACTCCATTTAAGTACCTGGCCCGAGGTCGAAACCTATTTATCCCACTCAACTGGGATTATTCTCCCCATTGGTTCGACTGAGCAACATGGGCCGACTGGACTGATTGGCACCGATGCGATTTGTGCTGAAGCGATCGCACGAGGAACAGCAGAAGCAACCCATGCTATCGTTAGCCCGACTCTCAATGTGGGAATGGCACTTCACCACATGGCTTTTCCTGGGACTATTAGCTTCCGACCTAGCACGTTAATTAACGTAATCACTGATTATATCACATCTTTGGCGAGACATGGTTTTAACAAATTTTTCTTCATCAACGGTCACGGGGGAAATATTGCCACGTTGAAAGCCGCTTTTGCTGAGACTTACGCCCATCTTGGGGACCTGCAACTCCCCAACGCGAATCTTGTACAATGTCAGGTGGGAAATTGGTTCATGTGTAGATCGGTTTACAAACTCGCCAAGGAACTTTACGGCGATCAAGAAGGGTCTCACGCAACCCCGAGTGAAGTGGCTGTGACCCAATATCTTTATCCTGAAGCCATCAAACAGGCGACCTTATCGGAAGAAGTGGCTAAAGGTTATCCAATTTACGGGGCGGCTGATTTTCGCCGTCATTATCCCGATGGTCGGATGGGATCAAACCCAGCATTAGCTACTCCAGAACATGGAAAACAACTCTATGAACTTGCTGTCAAAGACCTGAGTCAGAGCTATCTCGAATTCTTGAATCAGACTTAAAAACAGTTGAGATTAATTTTCAAGAATATCCACATCTGTGGGAGGTGGAACGTTAATTGGAGTCGATGCGGGTTCCGCCTTAAAAATATCTTCTAAGGCTTGTTGTAAACTCGGCCTCATAACAATTCTATTGTTATAAAAAACAATTACGCGGGCGAGAGTCGGGAGGCTATTTTCAGTCGCTTCTAGATAGATCGGTTCGACATAAAGCAATGATCTTTCAATCGGAATGACTAATAAATTCCCCTGTACGACTCGTGAACCCTGGCGATTCCACAGGGAAATTTGTTCAGAAATTTCGGGCGTTTGATTAATCAAGGCTTCCACTTGTTCGGGGCCGAAAATTAATTCTTGCTTGGGAAAACGATATAATAATAGTTTACCATATTGTTGAATATCGGAGCGAGCTGCCATCCAAGCGACTAAGTTAATTCGACTAGCAGGTGTAAACGGTTGTAGGAGAATAAATTCTTCACTGCTTTCTTCAGGAAGCCGCATAATTAGATAGTAGGGTTCTACCGATTGCGCTTCATTTGCATAAATTTCTTTGGGAATTCGCCATTGGTCTTCTCGATTATAAAAGACTCGCACATCATCCATATGATACGTCAATAATTGTTCGGATTGAACTTTGAATAAATCAAAGGGATAGCGAATATGTGCATAGAGGCTTCCCGGCATTTGTTGAATGGGCTTAAACAAATCCGGGAATATTTTTCGCCAAGTGGTTAAAATCGGATCTTCTGGGTTATCTAAATAGTAAAAGCGAACCGTACCATTGTAAGCATCAACGACGACTTTAACGGAGTTGCGAATATAGTTAAATTCACCGTTTCCAGGGTCAGAATAGGGATAGCGATCGCTTGTTGTATAAGCATCAATAATCCAATACAAATAGTTAGGGGGGGTTAATTCTTCTTGAGGTTGAGACTCGTTAAAATTGGCATCCGCAACCACTAAATAGGGATCGCTATCGTAGCGCAAAAAAGGCGCTAGCATTTTTACTCGTTCTTTGATGTTGCGACGAAAGAGTAACTTTGTATCCGGTAAAAAATTTCGGGTAAACAGCATTTGCCAGTTTTTCAAATGTTTAGCAAACAGTAACCGTCGCCATCCCTGACCAATTGTAATCCCACCCTGACCGTCGTAAGTATTATAAATATTCTCATTTCCGACGGGATAATCTAACTCCTCAACTAGGGTAGAAGTCATCACATCGGTTTCGGTGAGTTCACCATAATAAATACGTGGTTTTCCGATAGGGATACTATATTGAATTCGTGGATCTACAGCTAGGGTACTCTGCGGATCAAGTTTTGGATCGGCACCAATATCTCTAACAAAATAATTTGGAAGTCCTCCCTCGCCAACGGTATTGACAGGAGATAACGTGAAACCATAACCATGAGTGTAAACTAAATGTTTGTTCACCCAAGTTTGAGCTTCATCGGGTACGGCATCGTAGTTTAACTCCCGTGCTGAAATTAAAACTTGTTGTTTTTCTGTGCGACCGATTGGGGTTTGTTCGGCTTGGGCTTTGAGTAAGGTGTAGCGGTCAATATTGGCATCTGGAAATTCGTAGTATAAGCGAATTTGCTGTAACTGGCGGTTGGTTTGTAGAAGGGGACGTTGATCCCAAAGACGAATATTTTTGATGGTGAGATCATTTTTTTGAATGTCATTGTAAGTAAGTTCACCTTCGAGGGGAAAGATTTTTGAGTTAATGACATCGAGGTTAAAAGCTTGTCGGGTGTAGCTGATACTCCGTTCAATATAGGGGGCTTCTCGTGCTAGTTCGTTGGGTTGTACGATGAAGCGTTGTACGGTTTGGGGTAATAACCAACCTGCAATAAAAGCAATGGTTAAATACCATCCTAAAATTGCTCGGAGTGAATAGCTATCGGCAAATAATCGTGTCTGAGTCTTCGGAAAAAATTTGCGTCGGCGAATACGTCGCTTCAAGAGTTTTAAACTAAATAGCTTTAAACCCACTTCAATATAAGGTTCAATGGCTTTGACGGAGAAAAAGGCTTGCCATAATAGAAAAATTGCAATGATCACGGCGATAATACATAACATTAAGTCAGCCGGAGCTTGTACATTAATATCGGTATAGCCTGCACCAAAAATCACACCTCGTCTAGAATAAAGGAGTTCATATCGAGATAGCCAATGCTTTAAGGCAACACTCAGCATGAACATTCCACCCAGGGCGTGTAAGTGTCGCTGTTGAGGTTGGGAAAAACCAGGAAAACGTCCTTGGCTCATGCTGTTTCCAGAGTGAAGATAAATTAAACTACAAGAGACTAATCCACACAAACACAACCCAACGAGCCAGAATTCTAGGAGGTGTGCAGCAGGTAAGGTGAAGATATAAAAGCTAATTTCTTGTCCAAAAAGATCATCAGCTTTATTAAAAGAGGTTGGATGAAAATATTGCAGAATATTCGGCCAATGGCTGGATAAAACCAAACCAAATCCTAAACTCAGAAATACAGCGATCGCGATCAGGGTAAAATCAAGTTCAACGACTAATAATATTACAAGACCCGCGAAGAGTCCAAATAACCACCACTGAGAAAATAACTGTTGAGTAAGCTTCAATAAAGGTTCTACATCAAAGCGATTAGGGAGTTGAGGAGCGACTAGGGGTTGAGTAAAATCGGGTTGCCAATATTGACTGAATACTTGTCCATAATGTAAGACAACTAAAGCCAACAACAGGCATAAACTGATCACAAATCCGAGAAGCCAACCAAACTCTAATGCGGGAATAGAGGGCGGTTTTTCTAGGGAGAAAAAGGGGATTTTATCAGGCTTTAGGGTGGGGGAAGGAGGATATTTGTAGCGGTTGGCAATGAATTGATTTCCCAGGAGAAAACCTGCGGTTACACTCAAGCCGAAGAACCAAAGCATTGCTTGGGTTGTTAAGCGCAACCAATAGACTGATAAATAGTTCAATTCCTCAAACCAAAACCCTTCCGCTAGGATCTGACTGACTAAATCAGCGAATAGCCACAATCCAAATAGGATGAGAATTGCTTTGAGAATCGGGGATTTACTCACCATTGAGAGTCAAGGGGTAAAATGCTAAATTCCAGATGTTCTGCTCACTCAGCAGCCCGACTTTTGATTGTAGGGGGTCTGACAGCCAGAGTTAGCCTCAAGTTTACCATAATGTCTTATTTTACCGTAAAAGTTAGAAAAATGATATTAAGTTTTTTAAAAGGGGGAGATTTCCGTTCAATTTTTAAGCTGTTATGGTGAACTCAATTCAGCAAAATTACAACGACAATCTAGAGACAGCAGGACAATCTGCAATATACCATCGCAAAGGTAAATCCGTGCCTTTGGTAATACCAATCCGAGTCGTTTGTACAAACTCTATTTTCCCAGAGTTCACTGCTTGTTGAAAAGGTCGCTTTTTCAAAGGTCTTGCTGAATACCCGAAGTTCAAGAAAAAAGGCAAAAATGATAGCTTTACTTTAGATAATTGTGGCAAAGTAATGAGGTTTTCACCGAAGGAGGTTAAAACTTCCTTTCATTGGATGGGTTAACACTTACGAACCCCTTCCCGAAATCCAGACTAAACGAGTTACAATTAGTCGAGTAGTTTTTGCGCTATAGATTCTATCCGTCAACTAAGACCTGTTCAAGTTGCGGTCACGTTCAAGAAATGCCACTGAAAGAACGAGTTTTTAACTGTTTAAATTGCGGTGTAAGCGTTGAGCGTGATTTGAATGCCAGCCTGAATTTAGAAGGTTATGCCGAGGGCTTCTTGGTGAATTGCCTGTCTGACCGGGTGCTGCCGACAGTCCGGGGTGATGCAGGAAGTAAACGTTAACACGGTTTATACCGCGTTATATCAGTTTTATAAAGCAGTACAGCCCAATAATTCTAACGCTATGGTAGGAGATGGACGAGATAGCCAAGTCGCGTCTACAATCTCATTGAAAATTGTATTGATTACAGGAGGTTTAGTCATGGATGTCAAGTTAGTTTTAGCTGGATTAACTGTTTTGTTTACCATTTCCTGTTTGTTCTTCGGAACGAAAAACGGGTTCTATGATAGCGATGACTATCATGGTAATGGTTGCGCCCATTAGACAGTGATTAGGGGACAGTCACCCATCATGTAGGGGCGGGTTCGGTCAAAATGTATGTCTTCCCAGAAGGAACCTACATAAACCCGCCCTCAACAGTGACCAGTTATCAGTTATCAGTGACCAGTGGGGACAGTCACCCATCATGTAGGGGCGGGTTCGGTCAAAATGTATGTCTTCCCAGAAGGAACCTACATAAACCCGCCCTCAACAGTGACCAGTTATCAGTGACCAGTTATCAGTGGGGACAGTCACCGATGATGTAGGGGCGGGTTCGGTCAAAATGTATGTCTTCCCAGAAGGAACCTACATAAACCCGCCCTCAACAGTGACCAGTTATCAGTGACCAGTTATCAGTGGGGACAGTCACCCATCATGTAGGGGCGGGTTAGGTCAAAATGTATGTCTTCCCAGAAGGAACCTACATAAACCCGCCCTCAACAGTGACCAGTTATCAGTTATCAGTGACCAGTGGGGACAGTTATCAGTTATCAGTAAACAGTTTCTCCCCTGCTCCCCCCGCTCCCCCGCTTCCCTCTTGCCTATTGCCTGTTGCCTGTTGCCTGTTGCCTTCTGCCTTCTGCCTGTTGCCTTCTGCCTGTTGCCTAAAAAAAGTGATAGACACTTGACATTTTTCTGAAAATCCGTAACAATAGATACAGAAAGAAAAAATAAAACGTTCATCTCTCGGATCTAGAGAACGCTGATCTCAGTAAAGTCAGGAAAATCATCGAGATCAGAGAGACGGAAGTAGGGAAATCATCATTCCTGAAGGAACGCGCCTCACTTTGTCAACCATCGCATCAAAAAGGAGAGGCGATCAGATGAAACTAACCTATCGTGGTATCGATTATCAATACAATCCTCCACAAGTTGCCACTGCAACTGGAGAAGTAGCTGGAAAATATCGGGGACAAGATTGGCGTTTTTGCAACTTGAAGAAACCCCCAGTTTTACAACCCAGTTATAATCTCACCTATCGGGGGGTTAAATATAGCAATAATCCCGTTTCGGCGGTTAGCGGTACAGACAGTCCTTTAAGGATTTCTGAGAAAGCGCGAATTCTGATGTTGAAGCGGGAACGCTCAGAAATTCAACGGGATCAGTCTATGCTGAACCGTCTGGCCGATGAAGTCGGACTGAATCTCAACGATACAGGATTCTATAACCCAGCATAATAGCAGGATTGCGAAATCAACCTCTGTTGTAGAACTACGCACCCCCTTGTGGGGTGTTTTTTTGTGGACGATTACCCAGAAGTTGCCCTGATATGGCACACTTATAGACTAAGCCAAAATGCTGGTCGTTTTCCCTTTTAGCTGATTCCGGGTGTAAGCTCAAGGAACGGGTTTGAGGATAATCTAGTCGTGGTGTGTAGTGGACGAGGAAACAGAAATTGGTCAGATCTATGAAAAGCGTTGTCCTCCGCCGACAATTGCTAGAGAGTCAGTGGTCGATCAAACTGAACCTACTGATTACCCTAGTACGGCGAGATTTGGAAGCCCGCTATAAAGGTTCTATTTTGGGGAATTTATGGCCACTGCTTAATCAGCTTGTGCAATTGCTGATTTTTACCTATGTTTTTTCAATTGTCTTACAAGTTAAATTGAATATACAAGGGGTTCCGGCGGACAATAAACTGGCGTTTGGGTTGTGGTTGTTTGCAGGATTGTTACCCTGGTTAGCCTTTACCAATGGACTGACGCAAGCCGCGACTTGTGTTGTGGGACAGCCCAACTTAGTTAAAAAAGTCGTGTTTCCATTGGGCCTGCTTCCTCTGGTACCGATTTGTTCAGCGTTTATTGAAAGTACCTTTGGGCTAGTTGCTTTAATCACCTTGGTTTTGATTATTATTCCTGAACCTGCTGTTAGTCTCTGGCTGTTACCTTTTGTGTGGATTCCGCAACTTCTCCTCACCGCAGGTTTAGGATATTTAACCGCAGGTTTAACGGTCTTTTTGCGAGATATTCCTCAAAGTTTAGGCGTGATTCTCAATCTCTGGTTTTATGCGACTCCCATTGTTTATCCTGCCTTTAAAATTCCAGAAGCGTGGCAGGTTTGGGTGTTTTGGTTGAATCCGATTACAGCGATCGCTGAGACTTACCGTGATATTGTACTCAAGGGTCAGATTCAACACGGGGGAGAACTTGCTACAGCAACAATCGTCTCTATCATTATATTTTATGGAGGCGTGTGGGTCTACAAACGTTTGCGTCCAGCTTTTGCTGATGTTTTGTAGCAATGACTGTCTTCTTCCGACCTCACCTCACTGACGGATTACGATATCTCGGTAGCTAGTAAACGACGAATGTCCGAAATTGCAATTTCAGTTAATCACGTTTCCAAGTGTTTTAAGCGGTATCGACATCCGGTTGACCGACTTAAAGAGATTTTTTTGCCGCGTCAGCAACTCGCTGAGAATTTCTGGGCGTTACGAGAGATTAATCTACAAGTTTATCAAGGGCAAACGCTAGGAATTGTTGGTCGAAATGGTTCGGGAAAAAGTACGCTGTTGCAAATTATTGTAGGCACTCTCACTCCTACTAATGGCAACGTAGAAGTTCAGGGTCGAGTGTCGGCTTTGTTAGAACTCGGTAGTGGGTTTAACCCGGAATTTACGGGACGGCAAAATGTCTTTTTTAATGGTCAACTCCTGGGATTAAAACACCAGGAAATCGAACAAAAGTTTGAAGAAATTGTCGCGTTTGCCGATATTGGAGACTTTATCAATCAACCCGTTAAAACCTATTCTAGCGGAATGTATGTGCGGTTAGCGTTTGCGGTGGCAACCAGTTCTGAACCCGATATTTTAGTGGTGGATGAAGCCCTTTCTGTTGGGGATGAAGCCTTTCAACGCAAATGTTTTAGTCGTATCCATGAAATCCAAGATCGAGGCGGAACGATTTTATTTGTTTCTCATGCGGCTTCATCGGTTACTCAACTTTGTGACTCAGCAATTTTGATGGATCGGGGTGAAATACTGTTAGAACATAGCCCCAAAATGATTATATCAAAATATCAAAAAATGATCTACGCTGATGCGACAGAATCGGAACGATTGCGAGAGGAAATTCGCCATCTCAAAGCTTCATTTAAGCCCCAGGAAGTCTTTCAAAAGGTTGAGTGGAAAAAGTATCATCGCAGCCAAGCGAATCAACATCAAACTGAATCTAAACAAGCTGATTATTATGACTATTATGACCCGAAATTAGCACCCGATCATCCGATTCAATATCCCTCTCGTGGCGCAACCATTACTGATCCTCATATTGCCACCCCTAAAGGGGAACGAGTGAATCATATCATTGCTCGAAATGATTACATCTATTCCTACACTGTAGAATTTCAAAAAGCCGCTTCACACGTCCGCTTTGGAATGTTAGTCAAAACCATCAGTGGGTTTGAACTTGCAGGGGCTTCTTTCCTCGCGACCTCCCAATTTATTAAACACATTTCCCCCGGTACTCAACTCGTGTTAGAATTCAGGTTTAAATGTTTACTCGCACCGGATGTTTACTTTTTAAATGCTGGAGTTTCAGGAATTGTAGAGGGTGAATTTACTTATCTTGATCGATGTATTGATGTTGCCATGTTTAGAGTTCAACCTTGTGAGAGTTCTTGCGGTACTGGAGTTGTAGATTTGCTCGTTGAGCCAAAATTAACCGTCACTTCGGGTCAAATCGAACAGGAGCAAGAAATACAACAATATCTTTAAAATATCTTAACCTAAAATTCGGTTAATGTTGGGGCGGGTTCCGAACAAATATCTGTCTCTAACAAATAACCTTTATAAACCCGCACCTTTTTTCAGGAAACAGTGAACATGGAAGTCAATTGTTTTGTTGAAAATAATCCGATTGTTGAAACCTTAATTCAGCATTTTGCTCGATCTCCTCAAACATTTCAGCCTCAAATTGCCGCCGCAGATGAGATGTTTTTGTATCAGTTGGATGAATTAGAATATCAAAATTTTGATCTAGCTTTGGTTAATTATTATAGTTTAGGTCGGACATTATTTGATTCTATCCAACAGATTATTAACGTATATTTTGGCAGTTTTGAACAGATTTCATCCTTTTTGGATTTTGCTTGTGGATATGGTCGGTTTATGCGGTTTTTAGTTCAAGAAATGCCTGCACCAAAGATTTGGGCTTCTGATATTTATGCGGATGCGGTGAGGTTTCAAACTGAATATTTTGGGGTGAATGGTATTGTTTCTACGCTTGAACCTGAAGATTATCAAGTCGAACGAAAATTTGACTGCATCTATGCCGGGTCATTTTTTAGTCATATGCCGCCCCGAACGTTTAAAGCTTGGATGCAGCAACTCTATGATTTATTAAATCCTGAAGGATTGCTCATTTTTAGTGTATTAGATGAGGCAATTTTACCTGGGGCTATCGAGATGCCATCAGAGGGAATTCTTTTTTCTTCGGATAGTAGTGAAAGTCAATTTCTTGACCGAAATGACTATGGTACAACCTATGTTAAAGAAGCTTTTATTCGAGAGTTAATTCAGAAAGTTAGTCAAAATAAAGCTTCTATTTTTCGCATTCCTAAAGGACTCAGTAACTATCAAGATTTATATTTGGTGACGCCTCAGCAAAATCGAGACTTTACCGCCTTAGACTTTAAATATTATCCAGAAGGTTATCTAGATGGGTGTAATATTACTCCAACCGGAGACATTCAACTCGAAGGCTGGGCGGTAGATTATTGTAACCCTAAAGGTTGTGTTGAGACGATTCAAATGATTGTCAATAACCAAGTCATTCAACAGTGTAAACCCAGTCAAGAACGTCCTGATTTAGTTGAACATTTTAAAACCTCTCAAGCTTTAAATTCTGGATGGAATTGTTCGATAGATTCGGGTAAAATTTCACCCCAAGATATTATTATTATTAAAGCAGTTAACACAGTTGGACTAGAATGGATTATTGCTGTAGAAACTGTTAAAAATATGATGGTTAGAACTCGATGGCGAGATGATCTTTTAGAAACGCAGAATCAGTTAAAGCAGCGTGAAAGTAAACTCCAAGAAACACAATCTCAACTCGAATTAACAGAATATACCCTAGCCCAAGCGAGAGATAAATTAACACAACTAGAAGCTAAACTGGGTGACTGTCAGTTGGAACTTTCATCTAGTCAATTTCTGCTAGAACAATCAAAAAATCACATTCAAGCGATGGAAAGTAGCAAGTTTTGGCAACTGAGAACCCAATGGCTTAAACTCAAACAAACTTTAGGAATTATCCCAAAAAATCCAACTAAATAGAGCAATTATCCAACATTCAACATTACAACTATGGAAACTAATCGCTTTGTTAAAAACAACCCAATTGTTCAAACGGTAACACAACATTTAGCACATTCGCCGCAAACTTTTCAGCCGGAAATTGCAGCCGATGATGAAATGTATTTGTATCAGTTGGATGAGTCTGAAGACCGTAATAGCGATCACGCTTTAGTCTATTATTATCTATTAGGACGATCTATTATTGATTCGATTCGACAAATTATTAATGCACACTTTGGCAGTTTTGCTCAAGTTTCTTCTTTCCTCGATTTTGCCTGTGGTTATGGACGTTCGACGCGATTTTTAATTCAAGAAATCCCTCCCGAAAATGTTTGGGTGTCTGATATTTATGCCAATGCGGTTAAATTTCAGATGGAAATCTTTGGGGTGAATGGCATTATTTCCACTCGTGAACCGGAAGATTATCCAAGTGATCAAAAATTTGACTGTATTTATGCGGGGTCGTTTTTTAGCCATATGCCGCAGCGAACCTTTACCCGTTGGATGCAGCGACTTTATGACCTTTTAACGCCGGAAGGTTTGCTAATTTTCAGTGTATTAGATGAGGCAATTATGCCGTCCCATGTGCAGATGTTACCGTCAGGAATTGTCTTTTCAACTGAAAGTAGTGAGAGTCAATATCTTGACCGGAATGAGTACGGCACAACCTACGTTACAGCAACCTACATTCACGAATTAATCGATAAAGTCAGTCAAAATAAAGCGACGATTTATCGGGTAAAAAAAGGATTGAGTAACTATCAAGATTTGTATGCTGTTACTCCCAAAAAACATGATCAATTTACAGAATTAAACTTTAGTTATCATCCGCTTGGGTATTTGGATGCTTGCCAAATTCAACCGAATGGTAATCTTTATTTAGAAGGTTGGGCGGTTGATTTGAATCCGGGGAGTCAGGTCAAAACGATTCAAATGTTAGTGAATAATCAACTGATTCAACAGTGTCAACCGACAATCAAACGACCCGATTTAGTTGAACATTTTCACCAAGAAGAAGCGTTAAACTCAGGTTGGTGTTGTGAAATTAATAGTCATCAGATTTCACCGGAAGATATTCTTTTAATTCGAGCAGTTAATCCTGCGGGTTTGGAGTGGATTATTGAAACAGGTTTTGTCAAATCCCTCATTTCTCAAACGCAATGGCAAACCCATCTTATTTCATGGCGAACTCAACTGCAACATCTACAGGTACAATTCAATCAGTCTCAGAAACAATTAAACTTAACCCAAAATCAACTCGAACAGTCTGAGGCTAAACTAGCTGAAACTGATGGACAATTGGGGAAAACTCAAGCCCAACTTTTGCAAACGGAAGCAAAACTTGACTTTGTGCAGGCTCAACTTAGACAATGTGAAGCGAAACTCTCACAGACTGAAACGGAACTGGGTCAATGTCAATGGCAACTGGAATCAAAGCAAACTTTGTTAGAACAGGCACAAAACCGCATTCAGGCAATGGAAAGTAGTAAATTTTGGAAATTGAGGGCAAAATGGTTTAAACTGAGGCGTGCTATGGGTTTATCTCAAGATTAAGAGATCAAGATTTGAGGGAGAAAAAAGGATTATTAACTACTTTTGAAAAACCACCGACAAAACTATGGATAAATCAGACCGTAACTCACCGATTATTGTTGCTGGAATGCACCGTTCTGGAACTTCCCTAACGGCATCTTTACTAGAACGTTTGGGGGTGAATATTGGCAAACGGCTCGTTGGGGCGAACTATGGGAATGTGAAAGGACATTTTGAAAATATTGATTTTGTCGAATTTCACAAGGCGATTTTACATGACCATAATATTGATGAGTTGGGTTGTACCTTTCAGTCGAATATTTCCCTAAATTCCCGACAGATTGAACAAGCTCAGAGTTTAATTCAACACAACCAAGATTCTCAACATCCTTGGGGATGGAAAGACCCCAGAACCACTTTGTTTTTGGAGTTTTGGCAGGAAATTTTACCCGAAGCACATTTTGTTTTTGTTTATCGTTCCCCTTGGGAAGTTGTTGATTCCCTTTACCGTCGTTCTACCGATTTAACGCTAATTAAATCCCCCGAATTAGCCGTTAAGATGTGGATACATTATAACAAAAAAATTCTCAATTTTTATCGAGAAAATCCAGAAAATAGTTTATTAGTCAATGTCTATAAAGTTGGGACAAAACCGCAAGACTTTGTTCAAGCACTTAATTCTAAATTTAACCTGAATTTACCCTCCCCTCCTGAAGATAATTTTGATCCTTATTTATTAGTTGATAATATTTTAGCCACTCCGCGACCCCAACTGATTAAACATTGTTTTCCTGATTCTATTGACCTGTATCTACAAATCGAAGCCTTAGCAGAAAATCTCAGTCGCGGCTTAACTCCGGTAGAGTCACAAGTTTTAAACCAGTCTAGCTCATTAACTTGGGTCTTTAAAGATTGGTCACAGGTGCGGTTGTTAGAAAAAGACAAAAAAATATTAACCCAAGAAAACGACCAGTTAAAAATAGATATTGAACAATGGCAAGATAAATTTCAAGAAGCGGTTGATAAATTAGTAAAAACTGAAACCGAACTGGGTCAAACCCAACTGCAACTTGATGGCGTAGAAATTCGTTATCAAGAAACCCTCGATAAACTGATTACCACAGAAGAAGAACTCGGTCAAGCCCAACTGAAAGCGAACACCGCCGAAAATACTCGCAAAGAAGCCGTTAAAAAACTCACCACTGTCGAAGAAGAACTTGGCAAAACCCAACAACAACTCGAAGGAACACAAATTCAGTTACAGGGGACAGAAATACACGCCCAAAACTTAGAAAAAAACTTTCAAGAAGCGGCTGAGAAGTTGATGTTAACCGAGACGGAACTCGGCAAAACCCAAGGACAATTAGAACAAGTTCAAATTCAATACCAGGAAACCCTAAGCCAACTCGCCCATACCGAAACTCAACTCAATCAAAATAAATATCATTTGGCGACACTTCAGCAAAGTTTGTTAGCATCTCAAGCCCGTTTTCAAGAATCCCTAAACAAAATTTATAGCCTCGAAAATGAACTCGGTAAAACTCAACTCGAACTCGTGCAAACCCAAGGCGAAGTTAACGCGATAAAATCGTCTAAACTTTGGAAAATTCGAGAAAAATGGGTTGACTTTAAACGCTTTTCTCGTCGAACACTCAAAGCCGAATATATCCATTACATCGAGACTCCGACACAATGGGAATTTATCGGCAATGGTGACACATTTACCCAAATTGAAGGCTGGTGTTTCCACACGGGAAAACGTAATTTTACCGGAATTCGTGCTAAAATAGGATCAGAAACGTTTACCGGGGTTTATGGGATTGAACGCTTGGATGTTGCCCAACAATTTGATTGGATAGAAGCCGCTCAAAATTGCGGATTTCGCCTGGAAATTCCCCTGAAAGTTGGCAATCAAAAAGTCCATTTAGAACTGCAAAATCGCAACGGAAAATGGCAAAAATTTGCGACCTATTCCCTGCAAGTTTGCCCCATCCAAGCCTCCCTAGATGTTCCATCTCCTGGCGAACAACGACCCGGACAAATTCTATTTGCAGGCTGGTGTTGTCATCCCGAATATCGCATTACTCAACTCACTTTATATTGTGGCGAACGTTCGATGCAATGTGCCTATGGGTTGCAACGTCGGGACGTGGGCGAAGTCTTTCCCGACTGGCCCGGAAGTGCAAATAGTGGGTTTGAAGCGCTGATGGATGTTCCCGTTGGTCAGTGGCCTATGAGGTTAGAAGCCGAGTTAGAAACCGGAGAAACCGTTACTTATCCCTTCAGCCAGCCCTTGACGGTAAGGCGTTATGGACTCTCCGCCCAAAGTTCGGCCAAAATGCGACAATTATCAGAATTTGTTGCTGCTATTCGTCAACGGGCCGCCGAACGCAAGCAACGCCTCGGACGCCTGCTTCCCCTACCTGGCGAAATTCCTGCTATTATTCGCCAAGCGCGGCTGATGTACCGCAAAACCGAAGCGACGACAGACCTCGCCCTTCTGCCTCCCGGCTTTGAACTCCCCAAACCCATCGACCCCTACGACGCTTGGTTGAGTGCGAACCAATGGACACAACGCAGTTTAGACCATTTACAAACTCGACTGCAAACTTATTCGGCGCAAAAATTGCCAAAAATTTCGGTGGTGATGCCTGTATATAATCCCCCGATAGAATTTTTAGAAAAAGCCATTGAAAGTGTAATTAACCAAGTTTATTCTAACTGGGAATTGTGCATCGCTGATGATTGCAGTACCAACCCCCAAATCGCCCTAACGCTGAATAAATTTTCCCAAGAAGATGAACGAATCAGGGTGATTTTTCGCCCAGAAAATGGCAATATTAGTCGCGCGACCAACTCCGCCGCAGTTCTCGCCACTGGTGAATTTATCTTATTACTTGACCACGACGACGAACTCACGCCGAATGCGTTAGGAGAAATCGCGATTTACCTGGCTGAACATCCTGAAACCGACGTTCTCTATACCGATGACGACAAAATTGACACCCAAGGAAAACGATTTGCACCTCAATTTAAACCAGACTGGTCGCCGGAATTACTCCTATCTTATATGTATATGGGTCATGCGTTAGTTCTGCGACGCAAACTGTTTGAAGAAGTGTCAGGAATGCGATTAGGATTTGAAGGTTCGCAGGATTATGATTTAGCCCTGAGAATCACAGAAAATACTCGTCATATTGCTCATTTACCTTTGGTATTATATCACTGGCGAACGGCTCCCGGTTCAACGGCAATTTCAGGCGCCGCTAAACCTGCGAGTTTTGAAGCAGGTCGCCAAGCGGTTCAAGATGCGTTAAACCGTCGAGAAATTGAGTCAAATGTGTATCAACCTCGTTGGGCGGTTGAACAAAGTTTGGGGATTTTTTCCCATGAATTCCCCGATAATGGGCCGTCTGTTACCGTTATTATTCCCACGAAAAATCAGCTAAAATTATTGCAAGCTTGTTTAAAATCGTTGTTAGAAAAAACGACTTATCAAAACTATGAAGTTCTGATTATTGATAACGAAAGCGACGACCCGAAAACCCTTGAATATTTTGATTGGATTTCTCAGGCTGAAACTCAACCTAAAATATCGATTCTCAAAGTTGCCAATTCTAACGGTAAATTTAGCTTTGCAGCGATAAATAACCGGGCGGTTGAACAGGTTAAAACTGGATATGTTCTCTTTTTAAACAACGACACCGAGATACTTTCTCCCCAGTGGTTGAGTCAGATGATGGGGTATATTCAGCTAGAAAAAGTTGCGGCGGTAGGGGCGCGATTAATTTTCCCCGATGACCATATTCAACACGCCGGAATTATTCACGGGTTACACCACAAATTGGCGGGGCATGCGGTTAAACTCTCTCATCGAGACTATTTTGGATATTTGGCTTATTCTAAAGTTGTGCGGAACTATTCTGCGGTAACTGCGGCTTGTTTATTAACGCCTCGTCAACTGTTTTTAGACTTGGGTGGTTTTGATGAACAAAACTTCGCTGTTGCTTATAATGATGCGGACTACGGCTATCGTTTAACAGAAAATAATTATCGCTGCGTTTATTGTGCCGAAGCGGAATTATTACACAAAGAAGGAACCTCCCGAGGGTTTAAAGATGACCCGAAAGAAGTGGCGAATTTCCGTCAGAAATATGCCGATAAAATTGACCCTTATTACAGCCATCATTTATCCCTCGCTAACGAATGGTTCCACGTTCAACCCCGACGGTTTAATATACAAACTTCTCAGGTAAAAATTAAACCCCGAGTGTTGATGTGTAGCAACGCTTTAGAATATACAGGCGCACCCCTACATCAATATGAAATTGCTGTACAATTAGCCGCACAGGATAAAATAGAACCTGTTATTTTTTGTGTCAATGATGGGCCGTTGCGCGAAGCTTATGAACAAAAAGGTATTCCGGTTATTGTACAAGACCATCCTTTAATTAACATCTATCAACGGGAACAATATGACCTCGCCCTCCAAGATTTTGCTGAACAAATACAACTCAATTGTTATGATGTCGTTTATGCGAATACTTTAGAAAACTTCTTCATGGTAGACTGCGCCCAAAAAATGGGGGTTCCTTCCGTTTGGAATGTTCACGAAAGCGAAGCTTGGCAAACTTATTTTAATGGGTTTGGGGGAGAAATAGCCGCCCGAGCGTTAGAATGTTTCCGCTATCCTTATCGAATTATTTTTGTGGCGGATGCAACCAGAAACACCTATTTACCTTTAAATAGTCATCACAATTTTACCGTTATTCACAATGGAATGGATGTGGAACGGTTTAAATTAGTCGCTGAACAATGGAACCGCAAAGATGCCAGAGAAGCGCTACAAATTAAAGCTTCCGAAGTTGTCATTCTATTACTTGGAACCGTTTGTGAACGCAAAGGTCAGAAAGATTTAGTCAAAGCCTTAGCATTATTACCCCCAGAATATTATAGCCGCATTCGTTGTTTTATTGTTGGCGATCGCCCGAGTGTTTATAGTACACAACTGACCACATTAGTCAAGCACCTCCCGCCGATTTTACAGTCTAAAATATCCATCGTTCCTGAAACGCCTGAAACCCCGAAATATTATCAAGCTGCCGATATTTTTGTTTGTACGTCTCGTATTGAGAGTTATCCGCGAGTTATTCTCGAAGCAATGGCGTATAATTTACCCATTATTACTACTCCCGTTTTTGGCATTTCCGAACAAGTTAAACCGGGAGTCAATGGTTTATTTTACACTCCCGATAAACCCGAAGAATTAGCCAAAAATTTGATTAAACTTCTCGATAATGAGTCGGAACGTCAACACCTCGCGGATAACGCAAAATATGTTCTCGCCTCGTTAAATAGTTTCGAGGAAATGACCCAGGAATACCAGCAAATTTTTGAGGAAGCTTACTTTATTAACCCCCATCCTCATCAAACGCTTCCCCCCCAAGAATTTATTCAACCTGTGTCAACACCTGAAGCCGTTTCACAACCCACAAAACCCACTCAAGATAAAAGTTATTGGGAAGCAAACCCGACTGCGGCGAGTGCGAGTGAATGGATATCAAACCCCATTATTGAGGATGTTATTCATCAGCGAATGTCAGGCGGTCAAACAAATAAATATTGGTTACGATGGTTAATTGAAGATTATTTTGCCGGAAGAACCTTTAATAATTTGTTGTCCTTGGGATGTGGAATGGGAAACCATGAAGTCACCCTCGCACAAGCAAACTTTGCCCGCAGTATTGATGCGTTTGACTTCTCGGAAGCATCCCTAGAAATGGCAAAACGTCGGGCGGAAATTGCCGGAGTTAAAGTTAACTTCTACACCGATGATTTTAATACCTTTAGCCTCGATAGTGGGAAGAAATACGATATTGCATTTTGTTCTGGTTCATTGCATCATGTCAAAGAATTAGAGCGATTTTTAGAAATTGTTCATCGTTCTTTGCATCCTGAAGGGTATTTTATCGTCAATGAATATATCGGCGATAACTACTGTATTTACAACCGAAAAAAAGTTGAGTTAATTAATCGTTTGTATGCTTGCTTTAACGAACTCTTGCGTTCAGGACTGCAAAGCGAATTTATCAACCCAACCATTTATCAAGTCTTTAATACTGACCCCTCGGAAGCCGTTCGCTCTAAGTTAATTTTACCCTTTATTGAATATTATTTCGACATCGAAGTTTATAATCCTTTTGGGGGCGGAATTTTACATCCGCTTTATCCCTTGTTAAATCATGTTCAACTCTTACCGGGAGAACCCAAGGGAGAAACGATAGTTCGACTGTTGCTAGAATTTGAAGAAATTTTAATGGAAATTCCGGGGGGTTTAGAATCTGATTTCTGTTTGTGTATCTTGCGCCCAAAGAAATTTTAGCAACGATGTTTAAAGCTAAATTGTTACCGAAAAAATAGTCAGGAGAAAAACTTGAACCCCCAAAATATCAATCCATCTGAACGCATTGAACCGCCTCATTTTATCATTTTAGGAACACAAAAAGGCGGAACAAACTCCCTGTATAACCATCTGTGTCAGCATCCTCAGATTTTACCTGCAACCCAAAAAGAAGTTCATTTTTTTACCTTACACTATCACAAGGGAATAGACTGGTATCGATCTCAATTTCCCTCAACAGCCGATGGAAAACTCTTGCTAACCGGGGAAGGAACCCCTTATTATCTGTTTCATCCTGGTGTTCCTCAACGGGTTTATAATCACTTTCCACACATGAAATTTATAGTGTTACTGAGAAACCCTATAGATCGAGCGATTTCTCATTACTATTGGGAAGTTAATTTAGGCTATGAAATGTTATCCTTAGAAGAAGCCATTAGCCAAGAACATAATCGTCTTCTGGGAGAAACCGAAAAAATCCTAGCCGATGAAAATTATTATAGTTATAACCATCAACATTATTCCTATCTTTCCCGAGGAATTTATATCGAACAACTGGAAAACTGGATGAATTTCTTTCCGCGAGAACAGTTTTTAATCCTCAAAAGCGAAGACTTTTCGAGCCAATCTCCAGAGATCCTCAATCAAGTGTTTGATTTTCTCAATTTACCCCGTTTTCAACTGCTGAATTACAAAAAATATAATGTCGGAGAGTATCCATCCGCCCCGCAAAAAGTCCGAGATAAACTCTCAAAATACTTTCAACCGCATAATCAAAAACTGGTAGAATTAATCGGTGAAGCGTTTGAATGGAAAGTCGAAGAATCAACGCCAAAATCGGAATCCGAAAACTTCTTGAGAGAACAGACGAGAGAAATGAATTCTTCTCCCTTATTTTTGTCTACTACCCAAATCAAAAAACCGATGATGAACGAGTCGAAAATTGATTATGAAGGGGCTTGGGATGACTATGTTAAAAATTGGCAGAGTACCGACTCTGAATATATTTATCCCGGCGATGAATGGATCGGGTTAGCCGCAGGTGCCGCTCAAACTTTAGCCGAATATGAGGCGTTAATTGAAAACCAGTTTATTACGCCTTATATTAAACCCCATCAAACCGTTTTAGAAATTGGAATAGGGGGCGGAAAAACCGCCGCATTACTGTTAAAATATTGTCAAAACGTAGTTTGTGCAGATATCTCCGAAGGAATGTTGCAAGCAACCCGCGATCGCTTAGGGGAAGAACGAGTCAGCTATGTCAAACTGGATGGTTTAAGCTTAGAAGGTGTTGACTCAGGTTCAATTGATGTCTGTTTCTGCTACGATACGATGGTGCATATAGAACCGCGAGATATCTTTAACTATCTCACCCAAATTCCTCGGCTGATGCGGGGCGATCGCCTCTGTCTTTTTCACCATACAAATGTTTTAAGTGAATTGGGATGGAAGAAATTTCTAAGTGATTGGGATAAGAACTTATTGGGGCGCCGACATGGAACGGCATTTTCAGTGATGACCGACTCAATAATGGAAAAATTTCTCACCCATCTCAACTATGAGATTCTATTAAAAGATACTCAATCCGTTCCGAGAGATTGTGTTTGGGTGTGTCGAGCGCCCGCCGAATTTTAATGAATTTCTCTGTGATCTGCTGAAGTTTGTAGTAATCTTAAAAACCCATTTTACATGAATCATGCGAGCCTTATTTTTGCATCCGAACTTTCCTGCTCAATATCGTCATATTATCACCGCATTAGGAGCTGATCCGAAAAATCAAGTTGTGTTTGGGACGAAAAATGAGCGTCCCGAGTGGAACATTCCCGGAGTTCGCAAAGCCCTATTTAAACCCTCTCGCGATGCCAGTCCCCAAACCCATCAGTATGTCCGCGCCCTAGAAAGTGCCGTGTTGCATGGACAGGGTGTATTTAGAATGGCCGAACAACTGAAAGCCCAAGGGTTTGTCCCTGACGTCATCTGTGGTCATTCCGGTTGGGGGCCAACGCTGTTTGTCAAAGAAGCCTTTCCCGATGTTCCCCTACTGTGTTATTTTGAATGGTTCTATCACAGTAAAGGATCGGATGCAGATTTTGACCCCGCCGATCCCCTAACCGTTGATGATATGGCCCGAATTCGGATTAAAAATACTCCGATCCTGGTCGATTTGTACACCTGCGACTGGGGACTTTCTCCCACCTATTGGCAGCGAGCGCAATTTCCCCCGGAACTGCAAAGCAAAATCTCCGTTCTCCATGATGGCGTCGATACCAGCTACTTTAAACCCGATCCGGGAGCAAAACTGGTTCTTCCCAACTGCGATTTATCAGGTGTAGAGGAACTGGTGACTTATGTAGCCCGAGGAATGGAACCCTATCGAGGTTTTCCGGAATTTATTGAAGCAGTGGCGTATATCCAGGAGCGTCGGCCTAACTGTCATGTGGTGGTGGTGGGTTCGGAACGGGTTTGTTATGGCAAATCCTTACCCGATGGGGTCAGTTACAAAGAGCATATGCTCAAGAGAATTCCCTTGGATTTATCGCGAATTCATTTTGTCGGGCCATTGCCTTACGGCCAATATTTAAAAGTGATTCAAGCATCTGACGTCCATATCTATCTAACGCGACCCTTTGTGCTGTCCTGGTCAATGATTGAGTCGATGTCTACGGGGTGTTTAGTGGTGGGTTCGGATACGCCGCCGGTCAAGGAAGTGATTCGCGATGGCGAAAACGGTTTATTAGTAGACTTTTTCTCCCCCAAACAGATCGCCGATCGGGTCTGTGAAGTCCTCGATCACCCAGACCACATGGCTGAAATCCGTCTCAAAGCACGCCAAACGGCTTTAGAACGCTATGATTTAGCGAAACTGTTACCCCAACAGTTAAAACTGATTCAGGACGTGGCAAATCGTTCCTTAAGCGTTCTCCGGCTTGGAAATTGAGTGCATAGCATCCGTGTGTTCATTCGCCTTACGGTGGTCTAAGCGTCCAGGGGTAATGTGAGGGGATGACAGAGGATCAACTGGAACCATTCGCAAACCCACTGCGTCTAGAACGGTTGGGTACTCGACATAACTTTATAGAGAAGTGATTAGCAGACACTTAGAGGAAGGTCAAGTTTGAAAACATTTAAGGTAAACTACTGCCGTATAAACAGTCACCGACAGCCAGTAGACAGAACTGGTTGTCAGGCACTAGACTTGCTGAGGGCGGAAAGGTTAAACTACTGCCGAACAAAGTATGGTGTCTCAGGCAGTGTCTGTAGTCCCAATGGTTTTATTGACATGATTGCGGAGGAGTGAAAAATCAATGACATCACAACCAATCGGTAATCCGACAAGACTTGACGAAATACTCGGCTCGGGTCCTAATTTTTGGGATCAAAATTCGATAGTGGCGGTGAAACCGGATACTGTTTTGGGGGGAATCGGCAATGATACGATTCTCTCAGCCACTTTGGGCGGCAGTCAAATCGAGGGCAACCAAGACAACGATATTCTCACCAGTAGAGGCCCTAACGATACACTTTTCGGGGGTCAAGGTAATGACTCTCTGATTGTCGAAAACGTCTCAACAGCAGTTGGCGATGACGGTCGCGATACCCTAACCGCTACTTCAACAGCTACCCTGTACGGGGGCGCTGACCGAGACTTTATGATCGCCCTGTCGGTCAACAACTTGCAGTTCGGAAACGAGGGGAATGACACCATCTTAGGGGGTGTCCAGGGCGGTGACTCCATCTATGGCGGTAAAGACAACGACCTGATCGGGTTCTCGACCACTGGCGGTGGCAGTAACATCGGCATTTCCATCGGATCTCAAATTGCAGGCGTTAACCAAGGTCGTAACTTCGTTGCAGGAAACCTTGGTAACGACACGATTTTTGGTACAGGTGAATCTGAAAGCCTTTACGGGGGTCAAGATGACGACTCCATTGTTGGGGTCGGTAGCAACAGTTTCGTCGGTGGTGATTTGGGTGATGATATTGTCGTTATCCAAAACCGCATCGAACAACGGACTGCGATCGGCGGAACATCGGCAGCAGCCTCTACTGTCGGTATCAGCCGGACAACCCTTGAAGGGGGCGATGGTGACGACCTCCTCAGAGGCGGTATTGGCTTATTTGGCGAAGGTAGTAACCTGTTTAACGGTGGCGCGGGTAGCGACACGATCCAAAGTTTCGCTGTCCAGGATTCCATCTTTGGGGGCGATGGGGATGACAGTCTGATGACAATGACCTCAGATGTCCTCACCGCTCAAGGTGTATTCAGCAGTTTACCGGGTTTTGCCGGAGAAAGTACCCTCGATGGCGGTGAAGGCGCTGACACCCTGACAGCCGCTTTTGAGAGCGATTTCATGCTTGGGGGTGGCGGTGATGACCTCCTCAGAGGCTTGTTCACTCTGATGGATGGCGGAGACGGCAATGACACCCTCGATGGTTCTGGCTTCGTTAGAACTGCAACCACTTCACTCGAAGTCAGTCTGTTTGGCGGTGCAGGTAATGACATCCTGAGTGGCGCGTCTCAAGCTGCAACCGCAACCGGTTTAATCAATACCTTTGCGGGCGGTTCCGGAGACGACACCATTACCCTCAATTCCACCAGTGATGTCTTACTCACAGACTCCGCAAACCTGGAAGGAAATGACAACATTACTGCCAATTATCAATTTGAAGGGAATCAAGCCCCAGAAGGTGAAGTTTTTGTTCTGTTTGACACCTTGGGCGACAACGTGATTAACGGTAGTATAGGGGATGACAGTATCCGAGGCGGTGCGGGTGATGATATCCTGCGTGGCGGTACGATTGTAGGTATTACCAGTGACAATACCGAAGCATTGCCATTTATCGGTGCTGGAGATGACACCATTGTAGCAGGGGGTGGAAATGACTTCCTCTTCGGTGGCCAGGGCGATGACTCTCTCGTTGGTCAAGATGGAGATGATACCCTCCAAGGTAGCTTCAACTCCGACCCTGTTACAGGTGGGCCTTCTTTTGGAGATACGTTAGTTGGTGGAGAGGGAAGCGATTCCTTCTTCTATCAGTTTAAAGATGAAGTCTTCCAAAGTAGCGGAGCAACAAGCACGATAGGTGACTTGATTGGGGACTTCACTGTTGGCGTTGATAAGTTAGTCTTTACTCGTCGGGGTGCAACTACCAATGGTGGCTTCAACTTTGCTTCCACTGGACGCCCGAACGACGATGAGTTAATTGAACTGAGTCCTACTCAAACTTACCTAGCCTCTGGAACCAGTACCGTCACTGGTGTTGTACGGGCAGAAATCAATACAGGAGTTCTCGTTTACCAACGCCAAGGCGGTATCTTACAGTACGATCCAGATGGTCTCGGTCCTGATGCTGCTACGACTGTCGCTCGCTTTAGTTTAGTCGATGGACGTGGCCCTGATTTGTCTCGGACTGACGTTACCTTTATCTAAACGTATGAGGCGCGTTCTCTGGAATTCTCAATAAAATTAAGTAGGATGGGCATTGCTCATCCTATTGTTTTTTGAGTTGGGATACCAAATCCGATTGGTAGAGTAGCACTTTAAATTCCTCCCAAATTTTGCATGAACGCTGCGATTACCTCTTGCCTTTTGCCTCTTGCCTTTTGCCTTTTGCCTCTTGCCTTTTGCCTTTTGCCTCTTGCCTTTTGCCTCTTGCCTCTTGCCTTTTGCCTTTACTGACTACAATGGCAAACTGACTTTCAGACAGGGATTTTAATCGCTAGTTTCAGGATTTTGAAATTTAACTTGTTTACCAATTAAATTCAAAAAACTTGAGCCAAAATGTTGAATTTCCATAAAATTAGCATGACTGGGAGCCGCTTTATAGATTTTAAAGGTTTTCATAATTCCTAATGTTGCCGCGCTTTCTAACGGCCCCACAAAGCTACAATCTCGGTCTAAAAAATAGGGTTGTTTCACCCAATATTCCATCTGTTCAGCATTTAAAAAATAACACCCAGAATGAGGGTTTAAAGCCCGTTGAAACTTAACAGATTGTTCCATGACTTTTCCCACAAATTGCGGTTTTTCCTGTACATTTTGAAACTTAGCCGTTAGATGAGGTAAAAGATCGCCATCCACATAAGCTTTGGCGACTTTACCATTCGGAGAAATTTCATAGCGGTTTAATTGCAATAAACATCCATTTCCTGCATGATGAGTGAACCAACCTAACTTGACAAATAACCAAGGATCATGTAATATTAAATCATCTTCTAAATAGCAATAATAATCGTACTTACCCAAACCCTCTCGTAAAACCGCTTGACATTCAAACCCCAACAACATCGGTTCAGCTTGAGTTTGATGATGTTTGTAACTTCCCGCAGGAAACGGAAGATGGGCTAATAAATGAGCGTTTTGGGTGGTACAAATCACAATATCAATCTCGTTTCTGTTGGTTTCGTTAGCCGGAAGGGTAACACATTTAGCAATATCAATTGTGCATTGAGACTGGCTATACAACCCCCGCAACGCTGTTAACGCCATACCTAATGCCATCATCCGGGGACGAGGATCTTTATTGAGGGAAGCGTGTTTTCCTTCGTCTGTGGCTTTGTAAAAATGGGGAAGAGTAAATAAAATTCGCATAATATTAAGAAATAAGGGAACGGGGAACAGGGGGGAGTAGGGAGTGGGGAATAGTTACAAATTTAGACAACGGGGAACAGGAGTCAATGTTCTAACTTCTTAATAAGAGCAATAATCATTTGACTTTCTTCTCGGAGAATAGTTGTTATCAATTCTATATTGGCTTGGTTACATAGTCCAACTCTTTCAGATAAAATCAGATGAGTTTCTAACTCATTAATTGAACCTTGAGCAATATTCAGAAATCTAATATACTCCGCCGTTGATCTTCTACCATAACCTTCTGCTATATTAGCAGGAATAGATGCCGAAGATCTTCTGATTTGTTGTACCATCCCATACAACTCATGTTTAGGGAAGACTTGAGTCAAAAAATAACACTTTTCAGCTATATCTATACCTTTTTGCCAAATCTTTAAGTCTTTAAAATCATTAATTTGGGACATTTAAAAACCTCTTAATGGACTATTTTCTGTTCCCTGTTCCCTGTTCCCTGTTCCCCTAGATAAACAATTCCGGTACACGCTGGCGTAACTGTTGATTTAACTCCGGTAAGCGATCGCGCATTTGCAAATACCAACTTCGTCGTTTGGGATAATGTTGACAAAGTAGACGATGATTTCTCACCCATTCATAGGCATTCGCGGCGAGTTGTTGTCGGACTGTCGGATTAACAATTAATTCATCGAGTTGCGTTTCAAACTGTTTAATTGTACGATAAATTAATCCCGTTTTTCCCTGGATAATCGATTTTTCATAAACCGTTGGACTGGCTAAAACCGCAACCCCATGACCTGCACATTCTAGAAATTTTAAATCAGATTTCATTAAATTGACGGGTGTAGCAGCCAAGGGTAATAATCCAACATCACAAGTATGCAGAATATTTTGATACCGTTCATAACTGCAAAAGGCTTCAAATTCTTTGTGAGGCGTTTCTAGGGAGTCAAAAAACAAGCGATCATGAATCACCTTAACTCGGACTTTATTTTGATGTTTCGCTAAGACTCGGTTTAACGCCTGAATAATCGGTTTCCAGTCTTTTTCGCGGTTTAACGCCCCAAAAAATAACGTCACAGTTTCCCCTTGATCAATTCGCGGAGGGGGTAAATAAGCCAGTTGATTTTGAAAGACAGCAACATGAGGATTAAGTTGTCGTAAAAAAACTGCTAAAGCTTCCGTTGAGGTTTGTACAGCATGACATCCTCGATAACTTAAATAACGATTTTCTGCATATTCTCGTCGTCGCAGGGGATTATCATCAATTTCAGCAATAATCAGATAACCTTCTTGCAGTAACTGTCTTAATTTAGGCAGATAATCTTGATAAGACATAATTGCTCTCTGCCATATTATCACCTTTTCTTCTCCCGGTATTGGTGCGACTGTCGGAAAAGATTTGACTCCAGAAACCGCACGAGTTCCCGGTTGAGTTTGAGTGAAACGATCCGGTTCTAAAACACGCAGGCGATCGCAAGCAGTTGGCGCCATCATTACCGTTTGAATCAGTAAGCGACGGAGGGGTTTCAAGGAACGAGTTGCTCGAATTAAATAGCGTTGGGCGGCTGTTTGAGTTGCAAAACGATTGACGTCTAAATTTAAGGCTTGAATGATCGGTTGAATGAGTTGTAAAAACTGTTGAAATTCCTCATCTTTTTGTCCCCTAGTTTGGATTTCATAAATTTGCAGTCCCGCAGATTGAAACAAATGTTGAATTTTTTCTAGAGTAAATTCCTGTTGAGGTAATTGCTCGAGTTGAGATAATGTTTGATCCTCTGTTATTCCCCATTTTCCCTGTAACAAACCCACAATCTTCCGCCAATACTGGACGTTCGGAATACAAGCCACTACTTCTCCATCTGAGTGTAACCAATGGGTTTGATGCTGGAGAATTTTAGCCGGATTTTTCATAAACGGTAGACTATTATCATAGACCAAACAATCAACCGTTCCTGATGTTATTCCGACGGGGAGATATTCAAATTTTTGCTCGACTTCAACCGTTTCTAAATTTGATACAATTTCGAGATAGGAACAGTGAGGGTTAATTTGTTGATACTGACTTGCGGTTGTTCCTGTTTGATATCCGACTTCAACAATGACTTGAGCATTGGCAGGTAACAAGCAGAGCAAATCAGAAGGTTGAGAGAACGGATCTAAACGTTCTTCTTCTCGAGTTGGGGAGCTAGCTACATTTGTATTCATTCGTTTAACAGCCAGACTCAGCGCAATGTTCGCTCAAATCCTTGAAACTGAACTGAACTCTATTTACTGTATCATAAACTTGATGTCTTTTTTCCAGATTGACAAGTTCTAGGAGTACCTGACGGGGGGACACACTCACCACTAAGACACAAAGACACGAAGATTGACTTTAAACGGTGATTTCTATTTAAACTTTATCTCGCTTAATGATGCCACGAGTTTCTGTTGTTATCCCGACTTATAATCAAGACGCCTATATTTCTCAAGCGCTTGATAGTGTTCTTGCTCAAACCTATCAAGATTTTGAGATGATCATTGTCAATGACGCCTCTACGGATCAGACCCTTGAGAAAATTTTAGACAAAAAGGATTCTCGAATTCGACTGTTTAGCTTGGAACAAAATCAAGGCGAAAGTGCAGCCACTAATTATGGTATTGAACAATCCCAGGGCGAGTTCATAGCCATTCTTCATTCTGATGATGTCTTTGTTTCGTACAAGCTCGAAAAACAAGTTCGATTTTTAGATGAACATCCGGAATTTCAGGCGGTTTTGAGTTATCCTCAGCTCATTAACAGTCAAGGGGAAATATTACCTCCGTCAAACTCTTTTCTAGATACTGTATTTTTTCAGGCTAACCGTAGTCGCTTTCAATGGCTGAACAGCTTTTTCAATAAAGATAACTGTCTCTGTCAAACCAGTTCCCTGATTCGCAAAGACTGTTACTCAAAAGTCGGTTTATATGACTCTCGCTTCCGACAAATTCCTGACTTTGACTTTTGGGTAAGATTTTGCATGAAATACGAACTTTATATCTTACCTGAACCTTTAGTAAACTATCGAGTTCATCCGTCTAATATTAGTGGAATCAAACCCGAAACCGTTATTCGTCACAACTTTGAACTGTCTCAAATCTTAAAACGATACTTCTGTCAAGACGTTTACGAAAACTTACTGAAAATATTTCCCGACTGTCTAGAATCCGGTGAACAACTCGAACCGCGTTTAGCTGATTTTTTAATCGCCAGACAAGCCTTAAAAGTTGAACGTTCACCCCATCGATATTTAAGTTTAGAGACTTTCTTTAACCTCTTGGGAGATTCTGAAAAATCTCGCCTAATTAAACAGTATTACAACTTCGACTATTCCCGTTTGGCGTATCTCACCGGAAGTTCAGATATTTTCAACTTAAGTGCAGTTCAAAAACTCAAAACTCAACAACCGAAACCGCCAACAAAAGTTCAAGCTAACTCAACCTTTTCTCCCTCAACCCTGCAAAGCCGCCCTGAATTTCCTCTCGTTAGTTTAATCATTCCGACCTACAACGGAGAAGCGTTTCTTTCCGAAGCCTTGAATAGTGCGTTATCTCAAACCTATCCTCATTTAGAAATCCTGATTTCTGATGACGGATCAACTGATAAAACCCTAGAAATTGCTGAAGCCTTCAAACAAAAAACCGCTTTCCCGTTTTTGATTCTCTCTCATGTAAACTATGGCTTAGTGAAAAATTTGAACTTCTCCATTTCCCAAGCAAAAGGAAAATATATCAAGTTTTTATTTCAAGATGATTTACTCGAACCTCAATGTATTGAAACCCTGGTGAATCTGGCTGAACAAGATCCAGAAATGGGTTTAGTCTTCTCCCCCAGGCGAGTGTTCATTGCTGCTAATTCTCTATCAAACCCAACCTGTCAAGCCGCTTTAAATGGAGGTAAAGATCTCCATCAAAAATGGTCAAACCTCAAACCCATTCAGTGGGGGAAAGAGCTATTATCTGATCCTAACTGTTTGAAAGGACAACTCAACAAAATTGGTGAACCCACTACCGTTTTAATTCCCAAAGCGGTTTTTGAAACAATCGGCGGTTTTGATCCCAACCTTCATCAACTTTTAGATGTAGATTTGTGGTTGAGAATTATGGGAAAATATCAAGTCGGTTTTGTCAATCAAACCCTTTCGAGTTTGAGAATTCACGCCCAACAGCAAACGCAAAAAAATATTTCAACTGGTCAAAACCTCAAAGATTATCAAAGACTTTATCAAAAGATCCTGTTTGATCCAGTTTATAACTTTCTAAGCCCTGATTTTAAATCTCAGATTTTCCAAAAAATCCTGACTCAATCTCCAGAGTATTTTTCCTTAACCCAACTCCTGATCGAAAACTCTCAAAAAAATCCGCTTGATCAATCAATTTCCACCTATCTGCGTCAAATTCGTCAAATTCTCGCTCAACGATGGTTAACCTTATCCATAGACCAACTCAAACAAGCCTATCAAGGAGATTGGGGTCAAACTCATCGTGCTTTAATCAGTTGTGGTTTACTCGAAGAACAACAAACAAACTCCGAACAAATCTTTGTCCGACGATTAACTCAACAAGTCGCTCAAGGATTTCAAGAAGTGACAGGAATTCAAGTCGTTTTAGCCGCCATGCTTTATCAAAAAGCTTATCAACTTCCCCTACAATATCAAAATGCTTTAATTCCTAAATATATCTTTAAAGATTTTCTGGAATTTTTATTTGGGGGAGTTCGAGTTTGTCCAGAATTTGGCGAAATTGAACAGTTCGTTGAGTTCATGCAAAATTTACTAAAATATGTTTATCATCACCTGATGACGGATACCACAAATCCCGTTTGGCTGCATATTGCTTCAGTTTATAGTCAAGTTTCTCAAGGAGAGGTTTGGAAACTGTGTCCTCACCCCCAGAATTTAAAAGCCTTATGCAGTTATCGTGCGGATATCATCGAAACCTACTTGAAACAAACAGGTCATCGAATTGAACAGGATTTTCCGCCGAAAAAGTACCATAATTCTAAAATTTGTTTGGGAATTTTCATCGAAAAAATAGGCTTTAATAGCGATACTTTTGCGATAATTCCTATTCTTAAAAAATTAGACTTGACACAATTTAAACTCATCCTGTATACTTTTAGTATTGAAAAAGATATTTTGGGGCAACTGTGTCCAAACTCAATAAATCAGCCGATTCAACTGCCAGAAGCCTTAACGGAAGCTGTTTCCCGCATCCGCCAAGACTGCCTCGACTTCTTGTTAATCGCGTCTGATGTCACCGCCCAAACCAACAAAACTTTTAAACTGGCATTACATCGACTCGCCCGCCAACAACTAATCACCGCAACCTCGGGACTGACAACGGGAATTCGCCACATCGACTATATTCTCACCGGAGAACTCACCCAAGCCTCAGCCGAACCAGAACAGTACCGAGAGCAAGTGATCAGCCTCAACGGATCAGGATTATGTTGGAATTATCCCTCAACGTTACCCGAAGCGACGGTAGAGCCGACACGTCAAAGTTGGGGAGCAACCGAAGATAGCGTAATTTTTGCCATCAGTGGAAAACTCAATGCGATCGCCCCAGAGTTCAGACAGACTTTGATGCAAATCTTGGTTAATGTTCCACAATCAATCATCCTCTTACTTCCGCAAACCTCAGAAGAAGCCCAAAACAATATTATTAGCCCCGTTTTCAACCGCATCCAATCCGATCTCAGCCAAGCCGGAATAGATGGGAAACGATTTGTTAGGGTCAAGCCCTTAAATTCAGTGGCAGACTTGAGAAAATATATGAGTTTAGCCGATATTTATTTAGACTTATTTCCCTGTAACGAAACCCTAGCAATTGTCGAAGCATTACTCGCTCTCGTTGTACCGATCGTTTACGAAGGTCAAACCCCTCGCCACCGACAAAACGCTGCCTTGTTAAAGGAACTGGGAATTCCTGAACTGATTACCCAAACTCAGGAAACCTATCTTCAACTCAGTATAACAGTCGCAACCCAGCCCAACTTCCGCCAACAATACCGCCATAAAATTCAGAATACCCTGAAAAAAAATCCGCCCTTTTTAGATAGTCAAGCCTATGTTAGTCAGCTAGAAGTCATGTTACAAAACCTCAACCGATAACGACTCGAAAACTTAGAATTTAAGCGTTAAACCTCAACCCAATTTTCAGCCCGACTCGGGAAAAATTAAGAAGAAAAACCACAAAGATACTAAGACACAAAAAGAGAAAATCTTGATCAGTTTGTATTTTTTGGAAACCCATACTAAAATGAGAAGGACGCCACCCAACAAAGTTCTGAGATTTCCTACGCACTCAACCCCCATCCTGAAAACACTGCCTCAAACCTGTCTAGTTAATTTTAGAGAATAACTCAGATTTCTGTGAGTAGTAGACCCACTCTAGGGTAGTCTAAGACAAGAGGCAACCTAATTTAATAGTCTTAAGCAATAAAGCTAGGTAATTCTCCTGAAAAGCAATAACCTGGGTGTATCCCTCGCTGAGGGTTAGTTGTGTCTGCTATTATCGGGACAGTAAGATTATGGTATTAGGGGTCGCAGTGGCAGTCCCACAGTCAGCTAGAAAGGCATAGTGCAAGTCCGTTGGAGAGTCCAATGACAGGAGTGTATAAGGTCGGAGAAACCGTTATCAAAGCCGAAGAAATACCATTACTGCTGAAGCGTTATCAGCTTATGCCTCAATTTCTCAGAGAGGTAATCATTGATGGCGCGATCGCGGGGATAGACTGTAGTGAAGAAGAACAAAAAACGGCATTAGAAAAATTTGCCGCTCAACATCAACTCACCTCAGCCGAAGCCCAACAAGCATGGCTGAAAAGCCAAAACCTCACCACACAAGATCTACAAGCGATCGCCGAACGTCCTGTTAAACTGGAAAAATTTAAGCAGAATACTTGGAGTAACAAGGTAGACAACTATTTTATTAGCCGAAAAAGCAGCCTCGATCATGTGGTTTACTCGCTCATTCGGACGAAAAACTCAGGACTCGCTCACGAACTGTACTTCCGTATTCTAGAAGGAGAACAATCCCTTGCAGAAGCCGCTCGTGAATACTCCGAAGGGCCAGAGTCACGCACCGGAGGATTGTTAGGGCCAGTGCCATTGTCTCAGCCGCACCCGGCCATTAGTAAACTGCTATCGGTCAGTCAACCGGGACAACTGTGGGCGCCCCGTCCTCTAGCAGAATGGATGGTGATTATCCGACTTGAAAAGTTTATCCCGGCACAATTAGACGAGTCTATGCGTCGCCGTCTAATTGATGAACTGTTTGAAACCTGGATGCGCGAACAACTGACGGCAGTCGGTTCGCTTGAACCCCTTCAAACCTCAGTGTCTTCTGTATTATGACCACAACTACCGTATCTCACACTCAGATTCAAGCCTTTTTAGCAGAAACCAGTCCTTTTGATCGGTTGTCAGAAGCCGCTCTTAAAGCCATTCTGCCCAAATGTCAACTGTTGGGTTATCGCACAGGTCAACCCATCTTTGAACGGGAAAAAATGCCCACCCAAGTGTCGATCATTTATCAGGGACAAGCCCGGTTATTGGGTTATGACCTGAGAACGCAACGACACATGAGTTTGCGACTGTTGGGGGCAGGAGAAATCATCGGCTGGCCGGGTTTAATTCGCAGTATTCCTTGCGAAACGGCGATCGCCTCGACAGATATGATTTGTATTACCCTGCCTGCTGAAGAGTTTCTGCAATTAATCAGTCGAGAACCCAACTTTGGGGAAGCCTTCCGCGATCATGCCAGCATTAGTGAAGTGTTTGAGCTATTAAGCCAGGAAGTCCAACGACGGGCTAATTTAGGCGGAAACCTCAAGGAATTGAGTCTGGATGTCTGGCCCGATGCCGTTGTTGTTAACCTGCTCAACGGTCAAAAGCGAGTACAGGACTTAGCCTCGATGCTTGACCCGGATCGGGTTTGGCTGATTAGTAAGGGGTCTGTGGGTGAATTAACCACCGGAAATCGACTGATTTTAGAGGGACTGCAAGGCTCCCTGAAAATAGAAGGAGCCTCCGGTGGAGTGCGGTTAATTGGAGTTCGTCCAACCCTCAGTTCTCAACCGGAAGAAGCCTACGCAGCACCCAATGGGGAAACCCCAACCATTCACAAACCCCTGGACTTGTCGGAAGTTCCTGTTGCTCCCCTGACTCCCCCCGATCCCGAACTCGAACTGGCTCAAGCTTCTCAACGTTTCCCAATTGTACGGGGTTCAGGACAAATTGACGCCCCCTTGGCTTGCTTTAATATGTTGAGCAAGTATTACAAGGTCAACTTTCGGAAAGACCTCGTGCGCCGGGTTCTAGAAAATCAATTCACCACCGTTGGTTCTATTAGCCTACAAGCCTGCGGTGCTGTTGCTCAAATGATGGGCCTCAATGCCCAGTTAGCTCAAGTGCCAGCCAAAGCCATTGGTCGCCTCAGAGCGCCTGCTCTGGTGTCGTGGAAAGACAGCTTTGCCATCCTCTACCACATCACTGAGCGAGAACTAACCATCGCTACACCGGAACGGGGTCTCAAACGGATGCGTCCGTCTCAATTTGCCGAGACTTGGGGCGAAGACGGACAAGTGTTACTGCTGCAAGCCCCCAAAGTCGAACAAAAAGAACAGTTTAGCTTCTGGTGGTTCTGGCCGGCTTTGATGGAGCATCGCACGGTATTTCTGGAAGTGCTGCTGTCATCGTTTTTTGTGCAGTTGTTCGGGCTGGTTAACCCCCTGATGACCATGATCATTATTGATAAGGTCTTGGGACAGCGAAATATTGACGCCCTGAATATTTTGGGGGTTTTGATGTTGGGGGTGGCTTTATTTGAAGCTTTGCTTTCCGCCCTACGAACGTATTTATTTGTCGATACGACAAACCGCCTGGATGTCAAACTCTCGGCGGAGGTGATTGATCACTTACTACGGCTTCCCCTCAACTATTTTGATAATCGTCGGGTTGGAGATTTGGTCGGTCGGATTGGAGAGTTGGCCAATATTCGCAGCTTCCTGACTGGAACCGCTCTGACGGTGGTTTTAGATGCGGTGTTTTCCGTCGTTTATGTGGCGATGATGTTCTATCTGAGCATCCCGATGGCGGTTGTGGCTTTGGCTCCCTTGCCTCTGTTTGCGGGCATTATTATTATTAACTCTCCGATTATTCAGCGATTACTCCGCAAAAAAGCCGAACGTTACGCCGACTCTCAATCCTACCTCGTAGAAGTGCTAAATGGCATTCAAACGGTTAAAGCTCAAAATATTGAACTGAAATCTCGTTGGGAATGGCAAGGACGCTATGCTCGGTTTATGAGCGCTTCTTTCAACACCATCTTGACTCAAACCGCTTCGAGTTCGATTAGTGGCTTCCTCAACAAACTCTCTGGACTAGCTCTGTTGTGGGTGGGCGCTTATTTGGTAATTGATAACCAACTGACGATCGGGGCTTTAATTGCTTTCCGAATTATCGCCGGAAACGTCACCGGATCGCTGTTACGGTTTGTGAGTGTTTGGCAAAGTTTCCAAGAAGTGGGAATGTCCGTTGAACGTTTGCGGGATGTGTTCGACTCTCCTCCAGAAGTTGATGCAGACGATCGCAATAATATTCCTATGCCTGAAGTTTATGGGGCTGTGACTTTTGAGGAAGTGTCCTTCCGCTTCGGGGAAAGTGGGCCGTTGCAAGTCGCTAACGTGAATTTAGAGTTTCCTGCCGGATCATTTGTGGGAATTGTGGGCTTGAGTGGTTCGGGTAAAAGTACCCTGATGAAACTCGTACAACGCCTCTATCCGCCTCTGTCTGGCCGGATTAAAATCGACGGCTACGATATTACCAAAGTCGAGATGTATTCGCTGCGTCGTCAAATTGGAGTGGTTCTACAAGATACCCTGCTGTTTAATGGTACGGTTCAAGAAAATATTGCCCTGAGTAATCCCGAGGCGGGGAGTGATGAAATTATTCGGGCTGCTAAAATTGCTGCGGCTCACGATTTTATTATGGGTTTGCCCAATGGGTACAATACTATCGTGGGAGAACGCGGTGGATCTCTGTCCGGTGGACAACGACAACGAATTGCGATCGCTCGTACCGTTTTACAAAATCCCCGCTTGCTGATTCTCGATGAAGCCACCAGCGCCTTGGATTATCAGTCTGAGCGCCTGGTTTCCGAAAATTTAGAAGAAGCCTTTGAAGGTCGAACGGTGTTTTTTATTACTCACCGTTTGCCTACAGTCAGAAATGCCGATTGCATCATTATGATGGATCAAGGCTCCGTTGTAGAGCAGGGTAGCCATGATGAACTGATGGCACTCAAAGGGCGTTACTACTGTCTATTCCAACAACAGGAATCACAACAATAGTCGGGTATTCAATGAGAAAAGCTGGATTAATGATTTTAGATCGATCTCCCCCGAACCCATAAAAACTTGGGGTAGGAGTGTTGGCGGTGAGGGGTAAAGTGAAACAGATACTTACAAGAAAAAACGGATTCACTCGATGTTGGGACTCAGAAATTGGTGATTCCAACAGTTAAGTTAATCCGTTCAGAGGCTCAGTATCCGTTTTGAAGTTGATCATCAATTGAATCAAAAGCAAACCACGAACCATATAAAAAGCGAGATAACAATGAAGTCTTCTATATCACTTTCCGATCAACCCGTCATTTTAGAAAAACCAGCCTTTTGGTCTCATATCTTTTTGTGGATGATCATGCTGGTTTCCACTTCTGCGATCGTTTGGGCTTATTTCGCCCGAATTGAACAAACGGTTCCGGCTGTCGGACAATTAGAATTTTCGGATGGGGCGCGGGAAATTCAAGCCCCAACTACAGGCGCAGTCGTGAGATTACACGTGGAAAATGGCGATCGCGTGGTCAAAAATCAACCCCTCCTCACCTTTAGTCCGACAAATCCCAGTGCTGATCTCAAGTCTTTAGAAGAAGTTAGAAAAACCCTAGAGCAAGAAAATCAATTTTATCAAGGCGTTGTCGGAGGTCAAGCCAACGGACAATCTTCGCCGGAATTACAAACTTTAATTAAAGAACGAGAAGCTCGCATCGGGGAAAATCAAGCCCTGCAATCGCTGCTTGATGAACTTTATAATGGTCAAGGCGGAATCGGCAATTACAATCCAGCCCTCGCGGGTTTGGTGTCGAACTACCGGGCTGAATATTTGTCTCGGATTAATACCGTGCAACTGCAAATTCAAGAGTTACAAAAACAACTCAATCAAGCTGAAGATTCAGAATCAGCCGCTCGTCAACAGTTGAGGTTCGCACAAGATCAGTTGGCTTCTGCGGAAAATCAATTGACTTACTCTCAAGAACAATTAAATTCTTCCCGAGAACAGCTCGAACTTGCTAAAGGACAACTGGAAAAATCAAAAGAAGTTTTAGGTTCTAATGAACGGATTCTCGGTAGACTTGATCCGTTAGTTGCTGAAGGTGCGATCGCAGAACTCCAAAAAGATCGTCAACAGCAAGAAGTTCTCAGAGGGGAAACTGAAGTCCTCCGACAACAAGATCAAATCGAAGCCCGTCTCGGAGAAATTAACCAGCGCCAAGGGGAAATTAATACCCGCAGAGGAGAAGTGAATGCTCGTCAAGGTGAAATTTCACGGGTTGAAGCTGAAATTCAAAATCAAATCGGAGAACAGGAACGCCTTAAAGTTTCCATGTCCCGAACCGCAGAACAATTGCAAAATACAAGAGATGCTTGGGCCAGAGAACTTTATACTCGTATTGAAGAAAACAAAAAAGCGATCGCCAGCACAGATGCTCAACTCGGTCGATATAAACTAGAAAACCAAAAGCGGTTGTCGGAAATTAATGCTCAAGTTGAAAAAGCAGGACAACAGCGAGATACTCAAATTCTCCGAGCGCCCGCCGCAGGGATTATTTATGAATTGGCACCTTCGACGAAAGATGACTCGGAGTTAGATCTCAATCAAGATGAGATTTGTCAGTATATTGTTTCTTCTATTCTCCAGCCCGGAGATCCTCAACCGAAACGCTGCGAAGAAGCCTATTATGAAGCGCAACAAACCGAAAAATTACTGCAAATTTTAGATGATGATGGGGGTTTGGAAGCCGTTGTTTATGTTCAAAATACGGATGTTGCTCTGGTGTTGAATGCGCTGCGAAACAAGCGAGAAAAGCTGGTTCCTTACAATAATCAGGAAATCGCTGGAGAAGTGATTGAATGTACACCGGAGAAAGACTGTATCTGTCCTGAGTCTGAAGAAGCACGTCAAGAAATAGGTTTGAATGATCGCGATTGTCTTCCGGTTGAACTGAATATTGATGCGTTTCCGGCTGGGGAATTTGGTACCGTTCCGGGTGAGTTAAAATGGATTAGCCAAGAAGCGATTCCACCCGATGAACTGCGTCAATATTTTTCGTTTAAAGCTAAGGTTAAGTTAGAGCGTGAACACTTTGTTTTAAATAAAGAGGAAGATATTCAAGTCGCTTTACAAGCAGGTATGGCCGTAAACTCCAAGGTTAATATTGGTAAACGGACGGTTTTACAAATGCTGTTTAGCCGACTCACTGGACAGTTTAATAGTGTTACGGATGTGAGATAATTCGTAAATAGTTAACAGTGTAGGGGCGGGTTCGACAAAGATTTATCTCTTACCGAAAACTTTGATAAACCCGCCCTTACTTGCAGTAAACTGGGAGTGAGAAGGCGGGTTTATCTAGGTGATCAGTGAGTGACAGACATCAATGCGGAACCCGCCCCTACAAAACGGTTTACTGACACCTGAAACCTGACTATAAATATGGATGTTAAAACAATATTTCAGACTTTCTAAAACTGATTTAATTCTTCTCGCTTTCTATTTTATACCCTTTGTTATTGTTATTGGATATATTACACAGTTTGGGGTTAATATTCCTGTCTATGATCAATGGGTTTTACCGAAACTGTTTGAAAAAGTAGCGTCAAACAAACTTCATTTTAGGGATTTATTTGAACTCCATAATAATCATCGAATTCTCTTTCCTCGCCTGATTTTTATCGCTTTAGCTTTCCTGTCAGATTGGAATATTAAACTCGAAATGTTTTTCAGTCTGGGGTTAGCGGTTCTCACATTTATTGCTATTTATATTCTCGCTTCTATTACTTCATCCCCCAAAGATCGCAACTTATTTCATGTAGCTAATCTTTTAACCGGCTGTTTAATTTTTAGTTTAAATCAAGAATGGCTTTGGGGGTTTCAACTTCCTATTTTTTTGATTAACTTTTGTTTGATTCTGGCTTGTCTCGTTTTATCATTAAAATGTTTAAACTCTAAAAATAAACTGATTTTAGCGGCTATTTTTTGCTTTGTTGCTAGCTTTTCTTCGGTTCAAGGTTTAATCACTTGGCTAGCCGTTATTCCCCTAATATTATCACAGGATGAACCCCAAATCTCTAAAAAGAAGCAATTGTTAATTTGGCTAACAGGATTTATTTTATCTGGTGGAATTTATGCCATAGGTTATCAACAAGAACCCCGAATTATCAACCTATCATTCACTGAATATCTATTAACAGCAATTCAGTTTTTTCTAAATTTATTAGCCGCACCTATTGTAAAAATCCCAATTTTATCGACTCTTATTGGAGCGATAATTTTTGTTCTATTTATCGGCATATTGATCTATTGTTTGAAAACCTATTCCTTAAACTTAACCTGCCCCCCAACTCCTCTCTATCCCCCCTGCCCCCCTTTAAAAGGGGGGTTAGGCGAGGGGAGTCATAAAATCGAGGAATCATTAACCACACTTCCTATAACAAAAAATCCCGATAATCAATTTTATCCTTGGTTATCTATTGGTTTATTTTCTCTCTTGACTTCTCTGTTGATGACTTGGGGACGAGTGGAATTTGGGGGAAATTATCCCTTGACAGCCACTCGATATACAACGCATACTTTATTATTAATTGTTTCTCTTGTTCAACTGTGTAGACTGTTAATAACTCATTCTAAAAAAATCGGGAATTTCAACAGAGAAAATAGAATTTTAATCTATAGCTTTTTTGGGGGAATTCTATTGAGTTTAATTGCAGTTATTTCTCAAACCGCTATGACTCAGGCAAAATTAGAACTTCCCAACAAACAAAGTAGTCAAACCTGTTTCAACCTCTTTTATTATCTAGAAGATTCGGACTTTTTTAAAATCTCACCTGATAGATGTTTACTTCCGATGAGTAAATCAACCTGGTGGATTCGAGATGGGGTAGAATCATTAGATAAAATCCAGATGAGAAGCTTTGCTGAAAATATCCCGTTTATTTCTCAACCTCATCAAGTTCACGGCTATATTGATCAACCTTCAACACCATTAAAGCTTAAAGTTAATCAGATCCTTCGTATAGGAGGATGGGCAATTTTACCCGCTCAAACCCAACAACCCCGTTTAGTTTTTTTATCTTTCGGTGAACAAAATTCATTCTTTGCAAATGCTGATATCATAGGAGAAAGTCCCGATATCGCCGAATTTCTCAACTCTCAGCGCTACGGTTTAGCCCGTTGGGAGGTGATGTTTTCCGCCGAGTCCTTACCCATAGGGGAAACGAAGATTTCGGCTTGGGTTTACGATCCACAGCAACAGCAATTTGTACGGTTGCAGGGAGAAGTCAAACTCAGCATTACGACGGAATAAGCCCGTTAATTGGGGAAAAATTAAAGATTTAGTCAAATTTTCAGAAAAGTATAATTTCTTTGTTAAGATGTAAAGTGGCGAATCGCTGCTTAGATAGGGCATGAATGTAATTCCCACAGAAATCCCGGATGTGTTAATCCTAGAACCGAAAGTATTCGGAGACGAACGAGGATTTTTCTTTGAAAGTTTCAATCAGAAAGTTTTCGCAGACAAGACTGGTGTAACAGCAGCATTTGTTCAAGATAATCACTCCCGATCCCGTCAAGGCGTCTTGCGAGGCTTGCATTATCAAATCGAGCAAGCCCAAGGTAAACTTTTACGGGTTGTTCAGGGTGAAATTTTTGATGTTGCTGTTGATATCCGCAAAAGTTCTCCCAGCTTTGGACAATGGGTGGGCTGTATAATTTCGGCGGAAAATAAACGACAATTCTGGGTTCCACCCGGCTTTGCTCATGGATTTTTAGTCGTCTCAGAGATTGCGGAAGTTCTGTATAAAACGACAGACTATTACGCCCCGCAACACGAACGTTCAATTTTGTGGAATGACCCCGATTTAGGAATTAATTGGCCTATAGATGGGATCACTCCAATGCTTTCAGCCAAAGATCAAGACGGTACAACCTTGAAAACTGCGGACGTTTTTCAATGAGACAAATATTACTCATCGGTAAAGACGGCCAATTGGGTCAGGAATTACAACCGTTTCTCGCCCCCTTGGGAGAGGTGAAAAGCTTTGGACGAGAGAGTTTAGACTTAGCAAACCCAGAGGCGATCGCTAAAATTGTTGCTGATCATAAGCCCGATTTAATTATTAATGCAGCAGCCTATACAGCCGTAGATAAAGCCGAAAGTGAACGGGAATTGGCGCTCGCCATTAATGGCACCGCTCCCGGTATTTTGGCGAAAGAAGCCCAACAAATCGGGGCGACATTGATTCATGTTTCCACAGATTATGTCTTTGATGGAACCCAAAGTCATCCCTATTTAGAAACGGATCAAACTCAGCCTTTGGGCGCCTATGGTCAGTCAAAATTAGCCGGAGAACAGGCGATTTTGAAAACAGAGGCAAATGCAGCTATTATTAGAACCGCCTGGGTTTATGGCGTGGGAGGGAAAGGAAATTTCGTTAAAACCATGCTGCGACTGGGGGCGGAACGAGAAGAATTACGAGTGGTTTGTGATCAGGTAGGAAGCCCAACTTGGACGGGGGATTTAGCCGTAGCGATCGCTCAATTAAGTGAGAAAATTCATTCAGAAACCACCGGAATTTATCACTATACAAATAGTGGAGTTACCAGTTGGTATGATTTCGCCGTTGCTATTTTTGAAGAAGCCAAACACCTGGGTTTTCCTCTGAAAATTCAACGAGTTGTCCCCATTTCTACGGCGGAATATCCAACTCCCGCACGTCGTCCGGCTTATTCGGTTCTCAATACCCAAAAAATATCGGCAATACTTGGAACATATCCTCCCCATTGGCGACAAAGTTTGAGAAAAATGCTCTCAGAGTTGGCAACCAAGGGTTAATCAGGTTAGGTTAGATTTGAGGTTTTTGGGGTAGGTGGAGAAGCAATTCCCATCAAAAGCCTACCCAAAAACGAGCTTAACATTTCCCGTGCAAACATCAAAGACTTGACAAATTCTGAGATTTTTTTATGAAAGCACTCATTCTTTCTGGTGGTAAAGGTACTCGTCTTCGTCCTTTGACTTATACAGGAGCAAAACAGCTTGTTCCTGTTGCGAATAAGCCGATTTTATGGTATGGAATTGAAGGAATTGTTGCCGCAGGTATCACCGAAATAGGGATTGTGATTAGTCCCGAAACAGGAGAAGAAGTCAAAGCGGTAACGGGAAATGGAGAACGTTTTGGTGCAAATATTACCTATATTTTACAGGATCAACCAGCAGGTTTAGCTCATGCGGTTAAAATCTCTCAATTCTTTTTAGGGGATTCTCCCTTTGTGATGTATTTGGGAGATAACCTGATTCAAAATCCATTGAATCCTTTTGTTGAACAGTTTAAATCTAAACAACTCGATGCCCTCATTTTACTACGAACTGTTGAAAATCCTACCGCTTTTGGGGTTGCAGTCGTCGATGAACAAGGACGAGTTTTAAAGTTAGTTGAAAAACCGAAAGTTCCTCCTTCAAACTTAGCTTTGGTGGGGGTTTACTTTTTTGATAAAACGATCCATAATGCGATCGCAAATATTCAACCTTCCCCTCGGGGCGAGTTAGAAATTACCGATGCCATTCAAAAACTGATTGAAACTGAGAAAAAAGTTGAAGCCCGTAGCTTAGATGGGTGGTGGTTAGATACCGGGAAAAAAGATGATCTCTTGAGTGCGAATCAGATTATTCTCGATGAATGTATTCAGCCTTCTAACTTGGGTGAAGTCGATGAAAAAACTCAAATTATCGGACGGGTTAAAATTGGTTCGGGAAGTAAATTAATTAACTGTAGTGTTCGTGGCCCTGTTGTAATTGGCGAGAATTGTCACTTAGAAAACTGCTTTGTCGGCCCCTATAGTAGTATAGCCGATGAAGTGACCATTATTGAGGCAGAATTAGAGCATAGCGTCATTTTAAAAGGGTCAAAAATTGTCAATATTCATCCTCGAATTGTAGATACATTAGTTGGGCGACGTGCTGTATTAACAACCAGTCCTCAACGTCCCAAAGCCATGCGGTTTATGATTGGAGATGACTGTCAAATTGAACTCACATGATTTACTGGATAACGGTTAATTATTACTCAACTTCATTAATTGAGCAATTAATTAACTCAATTCCAGTTCAAGATGAAATCAATGATCGAGTTATCATCATTAATAATTCTCCTGATGATAGCTCGATTTATGGTTTGAAAACTGAGTGGGTTACTGTTCTAGATTCTCCAGAAAATATTGGTTTTGGTCGAGCTTGTAATATTGGATTAAATTGGGTTTATCAACAAAATCCTCAAGCCATTGTTTGGTTAATTAATCCCGATGCGTATTTAACAGAAAATAGCTTGAAACAAGTAATTGAGTTTTTCACAGCCTATCCTGAAATTTCGATTTTAGGAACAATTGTTAATGAACCGACGGGAAAAATATGGTTTGGGGGTGGAGAGTTTAACGCAAAAACAGGACAAATTATTGCTTTAGATGCGATCGCAGAAAATCCGAAATCTAATCTACCTTATATTACCATGAAATGGGTAACAGGATGTAGTTTATTAATTAATCTCAAACGATTTTCAGAATGTCCTCAGTTTGACCCGGATTATTTTCTATATTACGAAGATTTTGACTTTTGTTTGCGCTATGGAAAACAAGGACATCCAGTGGTGATGTCTTCGGAAATTAGAGTCATTCATCAACCTTCATCCATTACGAAGCAAAATCAACCCTTAAAAATTCAGCAAAGTATTTACAGTTATCTTCTCAGCTTAGAAAAACATACAAACTTTTGGGTGTTGGGATATCGTTTGTTGAGAATGAGTCTGGTTTCTCTTGTTTCTTTACTCATTTCTCCTCAACTTTCCCGTCATAAACTCATCGGAATTTTGCTTTATTGTCGAAGAATGCACCCTCTCAATAGAATTTATAAACCTTAGCGTTCATCTGATTCGTTGTCATGTTTTAGCGGTAACAAAATCTCAAATTCAGTCCCCACTCCCGGTGTAGAATTTAAAATCAATTGTCCGCCATGCTTTTCGACAATAATTTGATGGCTAATTGCAAGTCCGAGTCCTGTTCCTTTTCCCACTGGTTTGGTCGTGAAAAAACTCTCAAAAATTCGATTTTGAATTTCTACAGGGATTCCTAAACCGTTATCAGCGATTTGAATAGAAATGTAGTCTTTAACCTGATCATCTGAATCTGATAATTGTTTGATTTCCGTCTGAATTCTAATTTCACGAGATTCATCCCTATCTGTTTTTAGGCGTTCTTCTACAGCATCAATACTATTGGCAATTAAATTCATAAAAACCTGGCTTAACTGTCCGGGATAACAAGGAACTAAAGGAATGTCTTGATAATTTTTAATGACTGTAATTCCCATCTTGAGACGATTTTTTAGAATTAATAATGTACTGTCCAAACACTCGTGAATATCAGTTTCTTTTCGATGGGAGCCATCCATATAGGAAAAACTTCGTAGACTACTAACCAGTTGATTCATCCGTTCGGAAGACAGTTGAATACTTTTAATTAAATCAGGAAAATCTTGTTTTAAAAATTCGATATCTAGCTCTTCTTTAAACTGTTTTATGTCTTCATTTTCAGCATCGGGAAACTTCTTTTCATAAACCCCTAAAACCGTTAATAGAGTCTGACAACTATCTTGAATAAACTTAGAATTTCCCGAAATACAATTGAGAGGATTTCTCAGTTCGTGAGCGAGTCCAGCGACCATTTGACCTAATAAAACTAGCTTTTCTGTTTGAATTAATTGTGCTTGTGTTTTTTGTTTGAGTAACTGAGTTGCGAGTTGATGAAGATGAGATTGAGCCAATAATAACTGTTGAGTGTCAAGCACCTGATATTCTTCAGGAAACAGACGAACAACAATCGGTTCATACAGCATTTCTGTATCTCTTTGCACCGCTCTATTAGCTGCTTCTAAAATCGGAGTATTACCCGATAATATTAACAATTCATCCGTCACAAAACGATGTAATAATCGAATACAACGATTTAAAAACAGTTCTCGTCCATAGGGACGACTCAACATTCTGATAAATCTACGCTGAGAAATCATTCCGACAAACTTTCCTTGATCAGTCAGGATGATACCCGGAAGAAATCGATGGGTTTCAAAAATGCGAGTCAAACTAATTCCGGGTTCTTCCAGATCAACTTGAAAACTATACAGGGGAAGATCTTGTACCGTTGATTCTAAATGGATCTCTTGCGTTAAAAAAACAGAGGAAGTAGAGAATAAAGATTCTGACATCATAACCATAATAAACGGGGATTTTTATATGCAAATACTGGACTGAACGCTCGCCTAAACCGGATGTTTTTTGATCTCAAGAAAGTTCTTCAATCATTTAATCCAGCTTTGAATCAAGATAATAGATCAATTTAAGTTTAGCTAAATAACTCCCCCAATTAGGTTAAGACAAGGTTATATTTTTTCCGATGTGACTTCCCTCTGGGTTTCAGATCGAGTTTTCGGATTGAATTTAAGAATCCTTTACAGTTAAGGAGATTTCCCCGATCATCCCTGTAGCAGAACTTGGCGATCGCATCCGTAGAATCACTGAGATTTTCACAGACTGTTAATCACATTATTACTGTGAGGATGTCTTGATTTTTGAGTTTCATCAGAATCCCAAAAATTAGAAATATTATTAACTAGATCTTCAAATAGATTGAGAGTAGAATGATCATCTATAGCAGTGTGCGCTCCTATGAGGTACAAACCAGAAACCCGGTTTCTAGCAGAAACCGGGTTTCTACACAATAGTAGATCTTCAAATAGATTGAGAGTAGAATGATCATCTAAACACTTCACTTCTTTTTAAATTTAGAGATCAATTTTATTAACAGAAGTCAAAAGTCACTGAGTCGAGAGTGACTGGTCACTGCTAGGGGGGTAATTGATCAATCACCCCGACCAGACAGTTCACTGTTCTTGATGGATGCCTCTAATCCTGATAGTCTAAGAAAGACGGTGGTTCGAGTCCTAAAAATAGCATCGGGTTGCACCGTCTCTAGTACCAACAGAGCCGAATCGCAATCTACTCAAGAACAGCAAAACATGGTAGAACCTCACTCCAAACAACATCCCATAGAGCAGAAAACGACTGCGGTGAAAGCCCTGCAAGCCTTAGCTCGTCCTAACATAACCTCTCCTTTGGAAAAATCCCCCTCTGCGGTTCCCTTCTTTCAACAGAAAACAATCACTTTAGTCGGGATCACCCTACTGGCGAGTCTAGCTGTATTGAGTACCCTGATCGCCATTAGCATCGGGCGGGAAAATCATCGACTCAGCGATCGCCTACAAGCCGAACAGTCCCGCCAGCAGACGCCTTCAGAACAAGAGAAAAAACAACAGTTACAGCAGCAAACCCTCAACACTCGTCAATGTCCAGAATGTGATCTCAGTAGTGCGAACCTACGATCGGCTGACCTGCGAGACGCCTACCTTTGGAAAGCTAACCTCAGAGAAGCCGATCTCTCCAATGCTTACCTCGAAAAAGCCGACTTGCGTGGTGCCAACCTGCAAGGGTCTGACTTGGGTTATGCTAGCTTCAAAAACGCTAACCTGGGTTATGCCAACTTTATGGGGGCCAAACTCACCAATACCGATCTCACCGGCGCCAATCTCTGGCAAGCTAACCTCAGAGAAACTCAACTCGTTGGTGCTAACTTAGAACAAGCCGACTTGCGTGGCGCCAAACTCGAAAATGCCAACCTCACCTCCGCTAAACTCAGTCAAGCCAACTTCGGATCAGCCCTGTTACTCGGCGCTAACTTAGAAGAAGCGAATCTACATCAAGCCGATCTCCAACAAGCCAATCTAACTAAAGCCCGACTCACTCGTACAGATCTAAGTTCAGCGAACCTGCAAAAAGCCACTCTCGGCGATGCTCAACTGATCGAAGCCAATTTAGAAAACGCCGATTTAACAGAAGCTAAACTCTGGGTTGCTCAACTCGAAAAGGCTAACCTCAAAAATGCCATATTAGCAAAAGCCAAACTCGGTTATGCCAAGTTCAAAGGCGCAAATTTAGAAGAAGCTGACTTAACCGATGCCATCTTAGAAGGCGTTATTCTAGAAGATGCTAACCTCGAATCAGCCAACCTCGAAGGCGCAAATTTAGAGCGGGCTAACCTGATTGGTGCCTATCTCAAAGATGCTAATCTGAGGGAAGCCAACCTACAAGGTGCTGATTTACGGGGAGCTAACCTCCAAGACACCAATCTCAGAAATGCTTATCTACAAGGTGCCAATTTGCGCGGGGCTAACCTCAAAGGTGCTAGTCTCAGAGGTGCGAATTTGCGAGATGTGGATCTAACCGGGGCAATTTTACCGAACGGGAAAGTTTCTCCCTAGTCAAGAGATTTTCATACTTATTCACACAATTGTATGGATTTGTATCGGCAGAATTTTAAGGGATTCAACAGATGCAATAATGATCAACTTGATCAGACTGAGATCAAACTGAGAATTAAAGCCACAGTTTTTCAAGCTCAGAGTTAGCATTTCTAACGCAATTTTTGAGATCTATTATGAGTCACTCCTCTCGCTTAAATCTAGTCCAACGCCCTCGTCGTCTTCGTCGTACCGATGCTCTGCGACGCATGACTTGTGAAACTCAACTCACGGTTAATGACTTAATTTATCCCCTGTTTGTCATGGAAGGGGAAAATACGAAAGTCGAAGTGGCTTCAATGCCCGGAAGCTACCGCTATACGTTAGATTTACTGTTGAAGGAAGTCACAGAAGCCCATGCTTTAGGGATTCCGGCGATCGCACTTTTTCCGCTTGTCGCCGAAGACAAAAAAGACAACGCCGGAACCGAAAGCTACAATTCCGATGGATTAATTCAACGCACGGTTCGCGCCATTAAACAAGAAGTTCCTGATATAATGATCGTCACCGATGTTGCTCTTGATCCCTTTTCAACCAAAGGTCACGATGGCATCGTTAGTGACGAAGGAGAAATCCTCAACGATGAAACCGTCGAAGTGTTAGTCAAACAAGCCGTTTCTCAAGCCGAAGCGGGAGCCGATATTGTTGCCCCTTCTGATATGATGGATGGGCGTATCGGTGCCATTCGTCAGGGGTTAGATGCCGCAGGTTATACGAATGTTAGCATCTTAGCCTATTCTGCTAAATACGCCTCAGCTTATTATGGCCCGTTCCGGGATGCCCTAGATTCCGCCCCGAAATTTGGTGATAAAAAAACCTATCAAATGAACCCCGCCAACGCCCGCGAAGCCTTAACGGAAGTGGCGCTAGATATCGCAGAAGGGGCAGATATGGTGATGGTTAAACCCGCACTGGCTTACTTAGATATTATTCATTTAGTTCGTTCAGCAACTAACCTTCCCGTTGCCGCTTATAATGTTAGTGGAGAATATGCCATGATTAAGGCGGCCGGACAAAAGGGTTGGATTGACGAGAAAAAAGTAATGCTTGAAACCCTCACCAGCATGAAACGAGCAGGTGCTGATGTAATTTTAACTTATTTTGCCAAAGAAGTGGCTTTAATTCTCCACTAGATAGAGTCTCCTCAACTTTCAAACTGAATCACCTTCAAGCCAAGGAAAAAAGTCTTTGGCTTTTTTTAGATGAAGAATTAATAATTTTTCTCAACAGTTTGTTATAGTTTGCTTGAATATTAGATGAAATTGACCAAAATCAAAAAAATTGATAAAATTTAAAGTATAAAAAAAGATACAGTTTGACAGAAACCAGTCCTAAAACAAACTCTTTTAAAGCAAAAGAAAAGATCATAAATGCCACATCAACAATATTTTCTCCATCAAATTACCAACCGGATTCGACAATCTCTAGAACTGCCAGAAATCCTCAACGCAACTGTGGAGGAAACCCGTTTATTTTTAGATGTGGATCGGGTGAAAATTTACCGTTTTGATGCAGATGGCAGTGGAGAAGTGATTGCCGAATCCATCAAAGACAAAAACCTTCCTTCACTGTTAAACTTGAAGTTTCCAGCCACAGACATCCCCAGTCGCGATCGCCATCTGTTCATCAAAGCCAGACAACGGGTAATCGTAGACGTAGCCGCTCAACGGAGAATCACCAATCAACTCGACAGTCCAGAAACCGGAGAGCAACTCCCTCAAGAAGATATCCGCTACGCCGCCGTCGATCCTTGCCATGTGCAGTATTTAAGCGCAATGGGTGTACAAGCCTCACTGGTGACTCCGATTCTGTACAACAAGCAACTCTGGGGGCTGTTAGCAGTTCATCATAAAACACCGCGTCCCTACACAGAGCGAGAACTGCAAATCCTGCAATTGATCGTCGATCAAGTCTCCGTTGCGATCGCCCAGTCAGACCTTCTACGGCGCACCCGAGAACAAGCCCATTATGAAGCAATCATCAATCAAGTCAGCCAACTGCTGCACTGTCCTCTGTCCAGCAACGAAATTCGTCAGCGTGTTTTAGAAGAAACCGTAGCCGCCCTGAATGCCTCTGGAGGGCGACTGTACATCATCGCCGAACCCACAGGCATCTCCGCACAACTTTACACCGTCGGGCCTCAACCCCGTCAATCCTTCCTCGAAGAAATTCCACTCTGGGAAAAATTAATTCATTCCATCGGAAAACCCAAGAGTGAACTCAAAGAAACCCACTCTTTACAACAGTCGAAGTTATATAGCCAAGACCTACTCAATCACCAACAATTAACCACCTGGAATTTCGGAGAACAAACCCATCGCCTCCTCACCCTAGAAGATTTGCAAACGGATCAGGATCTCGCACCCCTCGCCCCAGCATTTGAGGGAACCGAGATTCGTTCTATTGCCTTAATTCCCCTCCAGTTTTACTCCTCACAAGTCGGCTGTCTCACCCTGTTTCGTAACGGCTATAACAGCGAAGTCTACTGGGCAGGTCGTCACAGTCCCGACGAACGCAACCAAAAGCCTCGTTGTTCCTTTGAAGCTTGGCGAGAACAAAAACTCGATCAAGCCCCTCAGTGGAGTCCTGAAGAACTAAAACTCGCTAAATCCATCGGACTCCATCTTTACATGGCGATCGCTCAAAAACGAGTCGAGTCGATTATGCGTTATCAAGCCTCCCATGACTCCCTGACTCGCCTTCCCAACCGCCTCCTATTTGATGAACAGCTTGCTCTAGCCCTCGTCAACAGCAAACAGTATCCTGAAATTCTGGGGGTTGCCTTTTTAGATCTCGATCGCTTTAAAGTCGTTAACGATACCCTTGGCCACGCCACCGGAGATCGACTGTTGCAGCAAGTCGCCATTCGCCTCAAGCAATGTTTACGAAACTGCGACACCATCGCCCGTTGGGGTGGAGACGAATTCACCCTGCTTTTCCCTCATCTGAGTTCATCAGAAGAAATCACCAAAATTGCTCAGAGAATCCTCGATAAACTCACCATTCCCTTCGTGATCGATAACCAAGAACTCTATGTCACAGCCAGTCTAGGAATTGCCCTCTGTCCCTATGATGGAGAAGATGCCCAACCCCTCCTCAAACACGCCGATGCTGCCATGTATCGCGCCAAACAGCGAGGTCGCAACAATTATCAACTGTTTGCCGAAGAGATGCACCACAAAGCACTCAATCAACTTGCCTTTGAACGAGACTTGCGCCGCGCCCTCGCCCGAGAAGAATTTCTCCTCTATTATCAACCCCAAGTCGAAATTGCCACAGGTTGTATCGTGGGTTTAGAAGCCTTAATTCGCTGGCAACATCCCCAACTTGGTTTCGTTTCCCCGGATCAATTCATTCCCTTAGCCGAAGAAATTGGTTTAATTGCCCCTATCGGACAGTGGGTCTTACAAACCGCTTGCATTCAACATCAAACCTGGCTGGCTGAGGGTTTTCCGCCTATAAGAATTGCGGTTAATTTATCCGCCCGACAATTCCATCAATCTCATCTGATCAAAATTATTCTGCAAACCCTGCAAGAAACCGAAATCGATCCCCAATATCTGGAGTTAGAAATTACTGAAAGTGCTGCGATGCAGGATGTACAGTTCACCATCAAAATTTTACAAGAATTGCGAGACATGGGCTTACACATCACTATCGATGACTTTGGCACTGGCTACTCATCCCTCAACGTCATCAAACATTTTCCCCTCAATACCCTGAAAATTGACCGCTCTTTTGTCAAAGATTTAGTCGATAATCCCAATGATGCCGCGATCGCTCAAACCATTGTCGCTTTGGGTAAAGGACTCAAACTCCAAGTCGTCGCTGAAGGCGTCGAAACCCCCCAACAGTTGGCTTTTTTACGTTCCATTCACTGCGATCTTGCTCAAGGATACTTCTTCTGTCCCCCTGTTCCGGCGGCTGAAATCTCTCAACTCCTCTGTCAATCTGATCCGAGTCTAAACCTCAAGCCTCCCATTTGTAGCTAACTCTATCATCCTGGAGTGCATCTTTCGTTTTCGGGCTACCTCAATTTTCTGCTATCTCAAACCCCGCTTTCAGTTAGACTGGAGAAAGATAAGGTCTAAAAAAATTGCTGATCATGTCCTCAACTGCAACACCCCTACCGCCATCGCTTGATCGCATTGTTCAACGGTTCAAACGCGCATCTTCCAACAAACTGCGCTATGAACAACTCCTCACCCTCGCTCAAAAATTGCCTGAATTTCCCGCCGATGCTAAAATCTCAGACAATAAAGTTCCTGGCTGTGTGTCTCAAGTTTACGTGATTGCAGATTTAGATGATTTCGGCAAAGTGCAATTTCAAGGAGACTCAGATTCCCAATTAACCAAAGGATTAGTCGCTTTATTAATTCAAGGATTAAACGGACTATCTATCCCCGAAATTGAAAACGTTACTCCTGATTTTATTCAAGAAACAGGCCTACAAGCCAGTCTGACTCCCTCACGAGCGAACGGATTTTACAACATCTTCAAAACGATGCAGCAAAAAGCGATTACCTGTCAAGCTTAATCCCTCAGAAACTCAACACCGATCCTCATTCCTCCTGCCGCAGCTTTCGTTGAAAAAGAGATGATTAATCAAGACTATTTGTGGATAGAAACCCTAAAATTTAATCAACAAGGATTAATTCCCGCGATCGCTCAAGACTATCAAGATAACACCGTTCTGATGATGGCTTGGATGAATCACGAAGCCCTGCAAAAAACCCTCGAAACGGGAGAAGTTCACTACTGGAGTCGTTCTCGAGGTGAACTCTGGCATAAAGGGGCAACATCCGGGCATATTCAAATTGTTAAAGAACTTTACTACGATTGTGATGCCGATGTATTGTTAATTAAAATAGACCAAGTTGGAGGCATCGCTTGTCATACCGGAGTCAGAAGTTGTTTTTTTAATTCCGTTCCGCTCAAAAACTTTCAACGTTTAGGTGAGTTTGATTGAAGGTTTATCAAAGGATGAATTAATCATATATAAACTCTCATTAAAATCAAACATCCTCCTACATTGTTCACTTCTAACTGTTAGCTAATCACTGATAACTGTTCACTGTTCACTGTTCACTGTAAAGAATGTCTCTCCAAATTTATAACACTCAAAGTCGTAGCAAAGAAACCTTTATCCCCCTAGAACCCGGACAAGTTAAAATGTATTGCTGTGGGGTAACTGTTTATGATTATTGCCATCTCGGTCATGCCCGTTCCTATATTGCCTGGGATGTGGTGCGTCGCTATTTAGAATGGTTAGGATACACCGTTAAATACGTGCAGAACTTTACCGATATTGATGATAAAATTCTCAATCGCGCTCAAGCTGAAAACTCTTCAATGGAAGCCGTATCTGAGCGCTTTATTCAGGCTTATTATGAAGATTTGCGCCGCTTAAACGTTCGAGATGCTGATGCCTATCCTCGCGCAACTGAAAATATTACCGAAATTTATCAACTCATTCAACAATTAGAAAAAAAGGGCTACGCCTACGCCAGCAATGGCGATGTTTTCTACAGTGTTGAAAAATTTCCTGAATACGGTAAACTCTCAGGACGCAAGCAAGATCAACTGCTTGCAGGTGCCAGTGGGCGAGTCTCAGCTTCCGAGGGGGAAAAGAAACATTCTTCCGACTTTGCCCTTTGGAAAGCCGCTAAACCCGGAGAACCCGCTTGGGAGTCTCCTTGGGGAGAAGGGCGCCCCGGTTGGCACATAGAATGTTCGGCAATGGTGCGGCGACTCCTGGGTTCAACCATAGACATTCACGGCGGAGGCGGTGATTTAGTCTTTCCTCACCACGAAAACGAAATTGCTCAGTCAGAAGCAGCGAACTGTGAACCGCTTGCCCGGTTCTGGATGCACAACGGCATGGTCACAGTCGGCGGGGAAAAGATGTCAAAATCTTTGGGAAATTTTACCACGATTCGCCAATTATTGGAACAGGTTGATCCGATGGCAATCCGGTTATTTGTCTTGCAAGCCCATTATCGCAAGCCATTAGATTTTACAACTGAAGCGATCGCATCAGCAGAAAATGGCTGGAATACGTTTAAAGAAGGGCTATTATTCCAGCATCAATACGGGGAAAAGTTGGGCTGGCATCTCAATGGCAATGGAAACTCTCTCAGCCTGCACTCAGAAGCCGTTGAACGCTTCCAAACTGCGATGGATGATGATTTTAACACGTCAGGAGGATTAGCGGTTCTGTTTGAACTAGCGAAGGAGTTACGGAAGGAAGGAAATGTGATCACTCACGAAGGTAAAACGGAAACGCCTCTCGAAGACATTCAGCAAACTTGGTGGACTTTGGTACAACTGTCGAAGGTGTTGGGGTTAGAAGTTCAGACGCAGGATACCCAAACTGATGCTGTATCTGGGTTGAGTGACGCCGAGATCGAAACTTTAATTCAAAAACGACTCAATGCCCGTCAAGCGAAAAATTATGCGGAAAGTGATCAAATTCGCGATCGCTTGAAAGAAGCGGGAATTACGTTAATTGATCGCCCCGGTGGAGAAACCGTCTGGCATCGTTAACTAAGCCGACGGGAAGTCCCCCACCATAGCTGTACTCAGCTTGGTGGTGGGATGAAAGTCGGGGAAAACGGAGGGACGTAGTTTTCCAAATCTTCTTGATATCGTTACTGTTTTATGTATAATCCAGTAAGGAGGTATTAAGATGCTACACAAAGCGCTCAAGGTTCGACTCTATCCAACACCAAACCAGCAGGTATTACTGTCTCAGCACTTTGGTTGTGCTAGATGGTGGTGGAATTACGGTCTAAATAAGTCAATCGAGACCTATAAAGAAACAGGGAAAAGCCTTGGTCAGTCAGCACTTAATGCCTTCTTACCAAAACTCAAAAAAGCGGAAGAAACCTTATGGTTATCTGAGTGCTACAGCCAAGTATGCCACGCAACGACGCTCAATCTAACAACAGCCTACAAGAACTTTTTTGCAGGACGTGCTAGGTTTCCTCGTTATAAGTCGAAGCATGGTAAGCAGTCGATTCAGTATCCTCAGAATGTTAAGGTACTTGAGAATTTCGTTCAGTTTCCAGGTAAACTTGGCAAAGTTAAAGCTAAACTACACAGGGATATAGAAGGAAAAATAAAAACCGTAACAGTCAGTTTAGACCCATCAGGAAAATACTTTGCATCAATACTGACCGAAACCGAGGGTAAAAATCCAACGGTTTCAACTGAGGGTAGAGTAATTGGAATCGACTTAGGTTTGACTCATTTTGCTATCACCAGTGATGGTAATAAAGTGTCTAAGTACAATAATCCTAGACATTTAGCTAAACATGAGAAAAACCTCAAACGTAAGCAACAGAAGTTAGCCAAAAAACAAAAAGGAAGTAATTCAAGAAACAAAGCTAAAAGAACTGTAGCTAAAGTGTACGAACGGGTAACAAAATCCCGTCAGGATTTTCTACATAAGTTATCAAGAAAACTCGTCAACGAGAACCAAGTTGTCGTAGTAGAAAATCTTAATGTCAAAGGCATGGTACGCAATCACAATTTAGCTAAAGCTATTTCTGATGCAGGATGGGGAATATTTACCAACTTTTTAGCCTATAAGCTAGAACAGAAAGGCGGGAAGTTGGTAGAGATTGACCGATGGTTCCCCAGTTCTAAACTCTGCTCTAATTGCTATTACCAGATTGATGAGTTACCCCTTGATATTAGAGAGTGGACTTGTCCTCACTG
>NZ_LATL02000338.1 GCF_000972705.2 Limnoraphis robusta CS-951
CCCCTACCTTCAGGTATGGGGATATAAGGCTCTTTCTAATGCTATAATAACTCTACTGGCAGGGTATTCAACCAGTTGAAAAACCCAGCATCTAATCGATGCAATGAACCTTGAAAACTTAAGGTACGGGGTTCTTGCTCTGAATGCTTTGGCCATATAAAACCTTAAAGCACCAAGTACAGAGAATCAAGCATTTTTTTCTCAAGTACGGTAGGGCATACCGAAACTATCTCTGAAATGAGATGAACGACTGGGGAGACTCACCCCTCTGGAGTTGATTGGGAAACCAGTATGCTGTAAGGGTTGTCAATGAATCAGTAATCCAAAGCCGTGAGGCTTGGAGAATCCCCTTTCTTTAGAAATGGGGAGTATGTCAAAGTTGCCCAAACCCTTTTTTCTTCTTGTTGGTTTTCTTCTTCTTTTTACCCCCTGCCCCTTGTTGACCTCGCCAACCTGCGGGGGGCATTCCTCCCATTCCGGGCATTCCTCCCATCCCTGGCATTCCTCCCATTCCTGGAAAGGCGCCTTGACTCATTTGCTTCATCATGCCCCGCATTTTCTGGAAATCACCCACCAGTCGCATGACATCTTGTTCATTATGACCGGACCCTTTGGCAATGCGCCGACGTCGGGAGGGAGAACTCGCTAATACATCGGGATTTTTGCGTTCTTCAGTTGTCATGGAATTGATCATGGCTTCTGAACGCTTTAATTGCAATTCTCCCTGTTCGAGTTGTTCTTTGGAGATTTTATTCATCCCCGGAATCAACTTAGCTAAACCCCCGAGTGAACCCATGTTTTTCATTAACCGAGTTTGCTTCAAGAAGTCTGTGAAGTCAAATTTGGCTTCCATGATCTTCTGCTGCATTTTCTCGGCATCTGCCAAGTCAAATTCTTCCTGGGCCTTCTCAACGAGGGTCAGGACGTCACCCATTCCTAAAATGCGAGAGGCCATCCGTTCGGGGTAAAACGGTTGCAGGGCTTCGACTTTCTCACCCACCCCCACAAATTTAATCGGCGCACCGGAAATTCGCCGAATCGATAGGGCAGCACCCCCTCGGCTGTCTCCATCCATTTTAGTGAGGATCGCGCCACTAATGCCAATCTGTTCGTTAAACGTCTGGGTCAAGGTGGCGGCTTCTTGGCCCGTCATGGCATCAACAACCAAGAGGGTGTCATGGGGTTTCACCACCTGTTTGATCCGGGCTAACTCCGCCATCATGTCTTGGTCTATTTGCAGACGGCCTGCCGTGTCAATGATCACGGTGTCGATCCCTTCTGCTTTCGCTCGTTCTACGCCTTGACGGGCAATTTCAACCGGATCGGCATCACTCCCCAACTCAAAGACAGGGACTCCGATCTGTTGACCGAGGGTTTTCAACTGATCGATCGCCGCAGGTCGATAGACGTCTGTCGCCACCATCATGGCACTGCGGTTTTCCTTGCGAAGATGCAGGGCTAATTTAGCAGTGGCGGTGGTTTTACCTGTTCCTTGTAAACCCGCCATTAAAACAATCGTTGGCGGGGTGTCGGCTTGTGCCAGGGGAACGTTACTTTCTCCCATGACATTCACCAGTTCATCATGCACGATTTTGACGAACTGTTCTCCGGGTCGCACGCCTGACAACACCTGCGCCCCTTGCGCTTTCTCTCCAACTTCGGCGACGAACTCTTTGACAACTTGCAGGTTGACGTCGGCTTCGAGTAAGGCTCGACGAACTTCTTTCAAGGCGTCTTGAATGTTGGACTCGGAGATTTTGTCTTGACCCCGGAGTTTTTTCCAAGCGGAGTCTAAGCGTTCAGCAAGGGCGTCGAACATAGTTTGTGATTGTTTCGTGCAGCAGATTGAAAATGGGTCACAGGGGGATGCCGTTGGGAACGGAGTCTTCTGTGACTCGACTTCTACTATGATAATCCCTAATTTGATTTGGTTGATCCCCAAGTCTTTCTATTTTAGCAGTAGGGGCGGGTTCAACCAACACCGATCTTTTCTCACTGCTTGCAGGTCAACCCGTCCCTCATCGTCAACTTTCATAATTAGAAGCGGGTCTATTAAGGTGGTTTGTTAAAGATTTACACTAATGCCAAACTCGCCCCTACAGTTTGCCCATTTAACTTGTCAATTGTGTTTTAATATTATTATAGAATCTTCAGTTACCAACTAGAAATTATGGCTCGATCAGAAAAGCAGTTCATTTCAAGAATATGTTATGCTCTTCCGTCTTTTGCCGTCAACGAAGAAGCTTATGATCCTATGTATGACGCGGCTTTACTCAGAACAGGAGAAGACGAAAAACTACATTATTTTAGAATAGATGAGGAGAGTTCAGAAGAATACGAAATCGATGCGGATGAAGTCTGGGCAGATGTGTCAAATAACTTTGCCGCAGGTACACTCAGTCACGATCTTATCCCTGTTTGCCAGAGAATTCTAGAAGAAGATGGATGGAAAAAGGAAGATTTTGACAGTCTCTACTGGTTTGGTTTAGATAAATTAGTCGATTATCAAGAGGACTTTGAATTCTGTGAGACTCCATCAGAAGCTCTCGAATTATTGCCAGAAACTCACGATGATTGGTTAGCAGTAATACTAGATAAATGGGAGGATCAACAACCTTTCGTTAGCTATGGTTTATCCAAGTGTGTGTCTGTTCCTGGTAGTTTTTATCCTAATCTCTATAAGGAATCTGATCCAAGGCGATTTATTTGTCAGTACGATCCCAAAAAGTTACCACTGTCTATTGAGTATAAATTAACTCGTGTTAAAAAAACGAAAAGAGGTATTTATAATAAAACAAAAGCATATCTCGACCTGCAAAATGCAATTCACGATCTGATAGCCATTGCTCCTGCTAGAAGGAATAATGAAAAAGAGATTAAAACTCTCGCAAAATGGAAGCGTCTTTATCCAAAGTTTATGTCTACAATTCTCCGAGAAGTTCTTGAAATTTTGCAAACTAGACCGGGTGTAAAAGAAGAAAGGTATCTGGCTGAAATTTCAGAATTTATGAATAAAATTGATCAAGCTGAGGAGAGTTCAGAAGAATACGAAATCGATGCGGATGAAGTCTGGGCAGATGTGTCAAATAACTTTGCCGCAGGTACACTCAGTCACGATCTTATCGCTGCTTGCCAGAGAATTCTAGAAGAAGATGGATGGAAAGAGGGATCTTTTGACAGTCTCTACTGGTCTGCTTTATTTATATTAGGCGACGACTGTCAAGCGAACGTTGAAGGAAGTCTCACTCCATCAGAAGCTCTCGAATTATTGCCAGAAACTCACGATGATTGGTTAGCAGAAATACTAAAGGAATGGGAGCTTGAACAACCTTTCGTTAACTATGGTTTATCCAAGTGTGTGTCTGTTCCTGGTAGTTTTTATCCTTATCTCTGGGAGATATCTAATCCAAACCGATTTATTTGTCAGTACGATCCCAAAAAGTTACGACAGTCTATTAAGTATAAATTAACTCAGGTTAAAAAAACGAAAAGAGGTATTTATAATAAAACAAAAGCATATCTCGACCTGCAAAATGCAATTCACGATCTGATAGCCATTGCTCCTGCTAGAAAGAACAATGAAAAAGAGATTAAAACTCTCGCAAAATGTAAGCGTCTTTATCCAAAGTTGATGTCTAAAATTCTCCGAGAAGTTCTTGAAATTTTGCAAAATACACCGGGTTTAGATGAAGAAGAAAGCTATCTGGCTGAAATTTCAGAATTTATGAATAAAATTGATCAAGCTATGGATGAAATTGTTGAATCTTCAGATTAAACTCCAAATTAATCCTTGAGGTTCGGCGGGTTTATTACAGTTTACAGTTTACAGTTATCAGTGACCAGTTTTTACAGTTTACAGTTATCAGTTTTTACAGTTATCACTGCTTACTGGTTACTGTTCACTGGTCACTGGTCACTGTTTAAACCCGCCTATTACCTACTCAAGATCTTGAATCAGTTTAATATTATTTCTCAACCATTCATTAACCAAAACTTGAATGTCAATCTTTTTCTGTTCAGCCATTTTTATCAAAAATTCTTCTACGTCTGGTTCGAGATAAATCGGATAATGAAACTTAGCATCAGAATTGTAGAATTTCCCTTTTTCTGCTTTAGAAAAATCATACTCAGATTTCATGGTTTTCTCTCCAGATAACATTGTATTTCCGCAGAAGATGATATTATATTACATGGTGTGGAGTGAGTGTTTGCTAAAATAATATCATACAAAATTATAGGTGAGTAACTAGGCTGATCCCCCAGTCGATTTATTTTAGCAGTTGGGGCAGGTTTCACCAACACTGACATCTTTTCTGCTGCCCTTTCTCTTGTTTAAAGACCTAACTCTGTTTGCAAGAATTCCACTTCTTGTTTTAAGCCGGGGACATGAATTAACCCCACATATCCAGCAAAAAAAGCCATATCTTGATGATCGAAAATATAAACATTGTGAATTCCTAAGAAATTTTTCGTGAATACAAGAGATCCACTTTTATCTTTAAAAGAAATTGTAGTAATATTTTTATCGATGCTTAATGTCTCACTCAGTTTAAGTTTATCTTCTGTAAAACCCGGAACTTGTTTTAATCGTTGAATGGCTTGTTCTATGCAAGGCGTTTGATTCAAAAGTTGATTATTGTGTTGATCTAAAATATGGTTGACAATTAAATAAGCAACTTGATCATTTTTCCAGTAGTATGTATGAGCATTCAATGAACCTGCGGCGACTTGTGCATAACTGATAATATTTGTAATCTCTTCACGATAAGCAGATTTACGGTTGATCAATTCAGACAACTGTTCTAGGGTTGCTTCCAAGGGGTTCACATTTTCTTGTAGATATTCTTCTGTTAGAAAGAGACTGGATAAATCCTGACTATCTAATACCGGATGTATGGGATAAGCAATAATATCAGACACATGAATAAGATTGAGCCAGTTTAGTTTTTGACTGGAATATTGCTGCGCTAACAAGTTAACCTGCTGCGGTTGAACTTCTAACATAATATTAAATAGAGAAATGGGAGATCCCATTGTTGTAATACTTTTGAGATTAATTTTTCGATTCGTTAGCAGGGGTGAAGTTTGATTCAATATTTCTCGAATTTTAAAAGCTGGATCATTGGCTTGAAACTTGTCTGAAAATAAGATATCCCATAAAATCACAGTTCCTAAAGAGTGAGTAATAATGTGTAACTCTGTTTCTAAAGGATTTTTCTGAATAAAATCAATTAATTGATTAGCGAGAGTCTCTCTAATTTTAGCCCCTCGTTCTGAACCTAAATAGGTAAAAGCATCACCTACAAATTGAGAAAAATATCCTTTTCTAAACTCTTGATGTTTGAGGGGATCTTGTGCGTTATCAATTCGATTCCAGATAATTTCTAGTTCTCGATAAACATTTCCCCAAAAACCAGAGTAAAATAGAGGAATTTTTTCTTGACGTTGACGGAATTCTTTTTCTAGTAAAGATTGTAAGGAATTAGCATATTGAGATGTTCGTGCAGCAACACCATGAATAAAAAAGATCAGCATAAACTTGTAAAGATTAAGAATGCTTTTGTTTAATATTCAGATTATACTCTATATTTTCAGGGAGATGGGCGGGTTTATTGAAAGGATCTATGAGATGCAAAGGTTTTTGCAGAACCCGCCCCTACAGGTTTTAATCATTTTATTGATAACCCAGATGCAATGAGATTGAATTGGGTTAGTTTTTGCTAAAATAATATCATACAAAATTACAAATGAGCAACTCCGATGTTAGAAACTGCAACCAAAAACTATAGCTTTAAAGATTATCTTGACTTGAAATATCCTAGCGATTTAAAATATGAACTATTCAACGGAGAATTAATTCCAATGCCGCCTGCTAGTGGATTACACGCTGAAATTTTATGTTTAATCTATGATATCTTAAAAGCCGAAATTCAACGATTACAATTAGATTGGGTTGTACGCCCTGGCAATGTAGGCGTGAGAACCGGAGTCACAAAATCTCGTATTCCTGATTTAATTGTAATCACTGAAACTCAGCGTCAATTTCTCAAAACATTATCATCGGCAATTCTTGAAGAACCGCCTGTATTAGCGGTTGAAATAGTTAGCCCTAATAACCCCGATGATGACTATCGTTACAAACGTTCTGAATATGCAGCTTTAGAAATTCCTGAATATTGGATTATTGATCCTCAAGAACAAAAAGTCTCGGTTTTAACGTTAGTTTATGGATTTTATGATATGATAGAATTGAAAGGAGAAAATCGGATTAATTCACCGAGTTTTCCTGACTTAACGTTAACCGTTGAACAAGTTTTAAACCCTTAAGAGTTTGCTAAAATAAAATCATACAAAATTATAGGTGAGTAACACCGATGTTAGAAACTGCAACAAAAACCTATAGCTTTAAAGATTATCTTGACTTGAAAGATAATAGCGATTTAAAATATGAACTATTCAACGGAGAATTAATTCCGATGCCGCCTGCTAGTGGATTACACGCTCTGATTCTTCTTTTTTTATTTAAAGCTTTATCGGCAGAAATTCAACGACTACAATTAGATTGGGTTGTTTTACCTGGAAATGTAGGTGTGAGAACCGGAATTACAAAATCTCGCATTCCTGATTTAATGGTTATTACTGAAACTCAGCGTCAATTTCTGAGAACATTATCATCGGCAATTCTTGAAGAACCGCCTGTATTAGCGGTTGAAATAGTTAGCCCTAATAACCCGGATGATGACTATCGTTACAAACGTTCTGAATATGCGGCTTTAGAAATTCCTGAATATTGGATTATTGATCCGCAAGAACAAAAAGTCTCGGTTTTAACGTTAGTTTCTGGGTTTTATGATATGATCGAGTTGAAAGGAGAAAATAGGATTGATTCGCCGAGTTTTCCAGAACTCACGTTAACGGTTGAACAAATTTTAAACCCTTAATCCTCAGAAAAATCGGGAAAATTAAACGGATTCTTGCTCCTCAAAAATAGCTCCTCGTTTGATTAAATCCTGCTTGACTTGTTCCGATAAACCTGCATCATGCCACATTCTCGCTTGTTTAACGTTGGCTCCGGTAAAATCTGCATTTGTGAGATTAGTTAACGCTAAACCTGCTTGAGTTAAATTAGCATCTTTGAGAATTGCATCGCTTAAATTTGCATCACTCAAATTACAATTACTTAAATTCGCTTCTGTTAAATTAGCCTTTGTTAAATTGGCTCCACTTAAATTCGCTAACGCTAAACTCGCCCGATGTAAATCAGCTTGAGTTAAATTCGCATCACTTAATAATGCTCCACTCAAGTCAGCCCCACTCAAATTAACGCCTTGCAAATTCGCATTACTTAAATCAGCATCACTTAAATCTGATCCTCTCAAATAGGCTCCTCTAAACTCAACTCCACTTAAATCTAAACCGGTTAAATTGGCTCCCAGGAGTCTCGAACCGGCAAAATCTTCTAAGGGGTTTAAACCTGCAAGATTTGCCAATTCTAAAAAGTTGTCCGTTTTCGCTTCAACAATGGTATGAATATTGTTTTGCATTTGAGAAAAATCACATCCAGCGGCTGCGGCTTGTTGGGTGAGGACTTGTAGATTATCAACTTTAATTTCTGATTTCAAGCCCTGCGATCGCAACCATAGAGCTAACTTACACTCTAACACCGCTAGTCGATTTGGACTAATATTTTGCGGCCATAATCCTTCTACACGAGTCATTGCAATTATCAACTATCTGTTACTAATCTGAGGTTAAAGTTAAATTTTCAGCATTCAAGTGATCAGCCAAGACAATTATTCATTGTCTTCAAAAATAGCTCCCCGTTCGACTAACTCAGCTTGAACCCGTCGAGAAATTCCGATCGCCTTTGTAAAGCAAACTTGATCGACAATGGCATCTTTCAACTCAGCCCGACTGAAGTCTGCATCCTGCAAGTTGGCATTAGTGAAATTCACCCCACTCAAGTCAGCATATTTCAGGTTGGCTGAGTGCAAGTTAGCATAACTCAAGTTGGCTTGGGGTAAATAAGCACTACTGAGATTAGCTTGACTAAGATTGGCATAGCTTAGGTTAGCACGAGGGAGTTTCGTTCGTAAATCGGCTTGATAAAGATTAGCATGGCTGAGATCAGCATCTCGCAGGTTGGCGTTACTCAGGATGGCTTGGGTGAGGTTTACCCCGGTGAGTTGGGCCATACTCAAGTCAGCTAGGCTTAAGTTAACTTGGGAGAGATTAGCATTTTTCAGGTTAACGCCTTTGAGGTCTGCATAGTACAGGTCAAAACCGCTCATATCTGCCCCTGCGAGGTCTTCTAACAGGTCTAAACCAACGGTTTGAACGATTCGCACAAATTCATCGCTCTTTTCGTATAGGAACCAATGACGCAGGATTTCCCATTGCTGTAGATAGCAGGTTTGGGCGGCAGTGTCTTCTCCGAGGGTTTGATAGGCGAGTCTTAAATTTTTCAGGGCGTTTCCTTGACTGGGGCGGTTGTCGGTTTGTTGGGCGATCGCCAACTGTTGCTGATAGTATTCAATCGCCTGGGAAATGTCACCTAAGCCGTGATAGGCTATGGCTAAACTGGAGAGGGTTTGCACTTCGGCTTGGAGATCTTGGAGTTGACGGGCGATCGCTAACCGTTGCTGCTGATAGTTGATCGCTTGGGCATAGTTTCCTTGCGTCGAGTCAGCATTCCCCAAGTTCCCCAGGGCGTTGACTTCTCCTTTGAGATCTTGTATTTCTTTCGCGATCGCCAAATGTTGCTGATAACAGTCTATTGCTTGAGTCAGATCTCCCAAGGCTTCGTAGGCTACACCCAGATTTCCCCATGTAGCGCCCTCTCGTTTGCGATCGCTGAGATCTTGATACAGGATCAGGGCTTCTTTCCAAGTTTGCAGGGCTGCTTCATATTGGTGGCTTTGGTATTGTAGAATGCCTTGTTTGAATAACTGATCGGCTTGTTCTTTCATCTGGAGTTGGTTTGAGCAGTGTTTTTACTGCTTCTGTTATACCGAAACTTCTCGCGCTAAGAGAACTGTTTGTGTGGAGTTGGTGATTTTTTTGGCGTAGGAGCGAATGTAGTGCCGATTAATTCCTAAAATTTCCGAGCTATTTTCATCTCGAATCTCGGTTTGATGATTGATATTCCTTTAAAAAATAAAGAGAGAGAGCCGCTTGAGCAACTCCCCCTACCATCTGGGTGCATCTGTTATTATCATGTCTCAATCTCCCTTATAAAGTCAAGCTTTTAGTTTAAAGATTCTGTAAAAAATACTCGGTTTTTATCAAGCTTTTGTGTTGAATTTTTGTTGATATTATTGATATTTTCTCTAAAAATAAAGAGAGAGAGCCGCTTGAGCAACTCCCCCTACCATCTGGGTGCATCTGTTATTATCATCTCTCAATCTCCCTTATAAAGTCAAGCTTTTAGTTTAAAGATTCTGTAAAAAACACCGGGTTTCTTGTAAAGCTTTTGTGTTGAATTTTTCTTGAGCTTATTGATATCTTCTCTAAAAAATAAAGAGAGAGAGCCGCTTGAGCAACTCCCCCTACCATCTGGGTGCATCTGTTATTATCATGTCTCAATCTCCCTTATAAAGTCAAGCTTTTACTTTAAAGATTCTGTAAAAAATACTCGGTTTTTATCAAGCTTTTGTGTTGAATTTTTCTTGAGCTTATTGATATCTTCTCTAAAAAATAAAGAGAGAGAGCCGCTTGAGCAACTCCCCCTACCATCTGGGTGCATCTGTTATTATCATGTCTCAATCTCCCTTATAAAGTCAAGCTTTTACTTTAAAGATTCTGTAAAAAATACTCGGTTTTTATCAAGCTTTTGTGTTGAATTTTTCTTGAGCTTATTGATATCTTCTCTAAAAAATAAAGAGAGAGAGCCGCTTGAGCAACTCCCCCTACCATCTGGGTGCATCTGTTATTATCATGTCTCAATCTCCCTTATAAAGTCAAGCTTTTACTTTAAAGATTCTGTAAAAAACACCGGGTTTCTTGTAAAGCTTTTGTGTTGAATTTTTGTTGATATTATTGATATTTTCTCTAAATAAGAAAGAGAGAGAGTCGCTTGAGCAACTCCCCCTACCATCTGGGTGCATCTTTTATTATCATGTCTCAATATCCCTTCTAGAGTCAAGCTTTGACTTTAAAGATTGTGTAAAAAAATACCCGGTTTCTTGTAAAGCTTTTGTAAAGTCTGATCATAAAAATTCAAAAATTACTAATGACTACCTGCCCCTCAGACTGACTAGCTGATCACGTTTTTAGGGGGGTTAAAAAACATTACAAAAGAAAAGAGAGAGTCGCTTTGGCAACTCTCCCTACCATCAGGGTGCATCTACTATCACAATATAACCATTAAAGGGTGTGGGGTCAAGCCCCTCATTTAAAGTTTCGGTAAAGAGTTATCGGTTGTTTATAAAGATTGAGTAAAGCTAGAGGAAATATCCATCAAATGAAATAACCTACGCTCGGCTGAAACACGCGAGTAGAAAGAAGTCAGAGGTGTTCTTCTCGGGGTAGAATATCGGGTGTCTGTCGAAAAAAGCTGACGTTTGCGTTAGGTAATTTTTCCTCTGCATCGGGGTTGAGGGTTAATTCCTGTTCTCGGGGTTGTCGTTTGATGTTTTCAAAAGCGAGAACATCTCAGCAAGAGCTAAGTTGATAATGATTAATAATCATCACCTATAATCATTATAAATGATCATATACAGTTTGTCTATATATCTATTTTCCAAACACCTCAAAAAAATAGCCCTCCTGATGTTTAGAAGGGGCTACAAAGGGAAATAAAGAGGTGATAAATGCTTAGGAACTCAACTTTTTAGCTAACAACTGATTGGTTAACTTCGGATCAGCTCGTCCTTGGGTTTTCTTCATAATTTGCCCAACAAAAAAGCCTTGTAGTTTCGTTTTTCCATTTTTGAAGAGTTCAACTTCACTGGGATGAGCGGCTAACACTTCATCAATAATATTTTCCAACTCACCCGTATCGGAAATTTGAACTAAGCCTTTTTTCTCGACTAACGTTTTCGGTGAACCGCCTTTTGATAACAACTCTGGGAGAAGATCTTTAGCGATTTTACCGCTAATAGTTCCGGCTTCAATTAAACCAATTAACTCCGCCAAACCCTCTGGTTTAAGGGGAATTTCGCCAATGGTGAGTTTTTCATTTTTGAGATAAGCAGTAATATCTCCCATCACCCAGTTAACGGCTTGTTTGGTATCGGCTCCGGCTTGAATGGTGCTTTCAAAATATTCAGAAACAGAGCGATCATCGGTTAAAACACGAGTATCATAGGCGGATAATCCCAGTTCGGTTTCATAGCGATGACGTTTTTGGGCGGGAAGTTCAGGAAGTTCTACTTTCCAGGCTTCTAATTGTTCGGGTGAAACTTCAATCGGAGGCAGATCGGGTTCAGGAAAATAACGATAATCACTTGAACCTTCTTTGCTCCGCATACTAATCGTGCGTTGCGATCCTTCTTCCCATAAACGGGTTTCTTGACGGATTTTTTCTCCTGTTTCGAGGGCGGTAATTTGCCGTTGAATTTCGTAATCGATGGCGCGTTGAATGGCACTAAAGGAGTTCATATTTTTGATTTCTACTTTGGTGCCAAATTCTTTTTGTCCAACGGGACGCACAGAAATATTAACATCACACCGCAAGGAACCTTCTTGCATATTGCCATCGCTGACGCCCAGATAACGCATAATTCGCCGCAATTCTTGAGCATATTCAGCCGCTTCTACCCCGGAACGAATATCCGGTTCTGAGACAATTTCAACGAGGGGAATTCCGGCGCGATTATAATCTACCATCGAGTGAGTCGAACCGGAAAGGCGATCGCTAGTTCCAGCGTGAACCAGTTTTCCGGCGTCTTCTTCCATGTGTAGGCGAGTGATGCCGATTTTTTTGCGGGTGACGTTTCCTTGTTCATCGACGATCTCAATTTCTAACCAACCGTTTTCAGCGATGGGGAGATCGTATTGAGAAATCTGATAATTTTTAGGCAGATCGGGATAGAAATATTGCTTACGATCAAATTTACTATAGGAGGCAATTTCGCAGTTCAGGGCTAACCCGGCTTTAACCGCGTACTCTAACACTTTTTCGTTGAGGACAGGGAGAACTCCGGGGAGTCCCATGCAAATGGGATCAATATTGGTGTTGGGATCGGCACCAAAGGCAGTGGAAGAACTTGAGAAGATTTTGGTTTCTGTACTCAGTTGACAATGGGTTTCTAGTCCAATAATCACTTCGTATTCGGTTTTTACCGATGTAGCACTGGTCATAGATGGCATGAGGTTGAGAGAGGACTGGTTTTATTGTACCGCTCTACTGACTGTGGGTGTTGAGGGAAACCGATGTTGAGGTTGAGGAAATTCCGATTCTGAAACGGTTTAGACTGATAAAATTTGATTAGAGTCTGACTGACTGTGCAAGTTAAACTAAGATTAAACAGGTGAGTGTGCTAATTTGGATAGCAACTCAATTTAAACCCTTTGTCAAATTACAGGGACAAAAAACTCATGGCTGAAATATCTAAAGAAGAAATGCGGGAACGCCTGGGAAATATCGATCAAATTCGTGATATTTTGTTCGGAGGGCAAGCCCGAGAATACAATAATCGTTTTGAGCAATTGGAGTCAAATCTGTCTTTGATTCAACAAAATCTTCAGGATCGGATTGAACAAATGCGGATGGCGTTGTTGAGTGAACTTCAGATATCGGTAGATGTAGTTGAGAAAAAAATTAAAACTTTAACTCTCAGCACTCAGGAAGAAACGGCTGATATTCGCCATCAACTGGAGGGAACAAATCGCAAGTTTTCTCATAGTATTGATGCGATTCGAGACAATGTAGAAAATCAAACGAAGGCGATGAAGTCAGAAATCTCTCAATCTAGAGATAAGCTGCATGAGGAAATTCAAACGCTGAGAACTCAAGTTTTTGAGGAGTTAGAACGTCGTTTTGCTCATTTAAGTGAAGCAAAAGTCGCTCGGGGTGAAATGGCTGAAATTTTGTTTGAAGTGGGAATGAGACTGAAAAAAACGGAGTTTGTCCCGGCTTTGAAGGGAGCGACTGAAAAAGAAGTGAATGAGGATTATTTACTTCCTGAAGGATAACATCAATCGTTAGGATATCGTGATGGCAGTCTCAAGAAAAAAACCTAATTCTTCTTCGTTTGATTCCAGTGCATCTCCGGTTGATCAATCAAAGGCTTCAGAGGTAAAAGCGTTAGAGCCTTTACTGGAACTGTTGCTTGATTTACAAAGATCTCAGGGTCAAGTTTCAACATCTCCAGAATCGGATATTTTACCTCACTCGAATGAGTCTGAACAACCGAAAGAAAACCTCTCGTCAGATCAACCGTTAGGCTCCTCAAAACCAGATAAATCTGTTGAATCAAAAGGCTTTGAAGTTTTATTTGAGGCTGTTAATCCCTCTCCGACTAAACCTGCGGAAAAAACCGTAGAAAAGTCGGAGATTAATCAAAAATCAGAACCTTTATCTACTTCTGATCAAGTTAACTTTACTCAAGCCAATTCTCAAACGTTTAGAGAAACAGATCAGCCTAAATCAAAGCCATCAGAGAAGGAGATTGATCTAATTTCTCTGCAAACTTTGTTAGAAGTTCCCTCTGATGCGGTTGATGTCAGTTATTCGGTTGCTCCAATTGAAGCGGAAAAAACAGAGGAGAAGATCACCTCAACGGGTGAATCTAAGAGCGAATCTATTTCTGATGAAACATTCGATTTTTTAGAACAGTTACAGGGTTTAAGTGTTGAGTCTAGGGGGTCTGCTTCTGATGACTCATTGGAACAACTGCAAGATTTAATTTTTGGCTCGACACGCTCCGATTTTGAACAATTAAAACAGCAACTTTTTGAGTCTGATTTACCGGAAGTTCGTCAGTTACTTGAAAAAATTTCTACTCAGTTACAGTCTTTAGAGTATCAGATTTATGAACCGGAACAACTGATGCAGTTAATTCGTCCCTGGATTGCGGATATTTTGAGTCATAAAATTAATCATTCTAAAGAAGATGTGATTCAGGCTTTGAAGCCAATTATTGATGAGATTATTATCGCTAAATCTAGGGATAATAGAGAAAAAATGAGTGCAGCAATTGCCGATTTGATTCCCGAAGCGATTAAACATCAAATTCGCAATTCTCCCCAAGAAATTGCCCTAGCAATTGGGCCAGAAATTGGGGCGGCGATTCGAGAACAAATTCGGATAGATCGAGATGAAATTGTGGATGCTTTGGCGCCAACAATGGGTAAAGTGATTAAAGAACAGGTGAGTTTAGAGCGAGATTCGATGGTTGATGCGCTTTATCCTGTGATTGGAAGTACGATTACTCGCTATTTGGGTGAAGCGATTCGAGAAATTAATGATAAGGTTTCAAATGCTTTAAGTGTAGAGGGGATTAACCGCAAAATTCGAGCGAGAGTCCAGGGGGTTTCTGAGGCTGAATTGATTTTACAGGAAGTCATAAAATGTACAGTTCTAGCAGTATTTTTGATTCATAAAGGTTCAGGTTTGATTATTTCAGAGGTTCAGCAGTCTAATGAGGCTCAACTCGAATCGGAAATGTTGGCCGGAATGCTGACAGCGATTCGGAGTTTTGTCAATGATTGTATTGTACAAGCGGATGAAATTCAAGAACTTAATGAGATAGAATATGGGGATTCTAGAATTGTGATTGAAGTAGCTGGATATTGTTATCTAGCGGTGATTCTTAAAGGAGAAATTCGCAAGCATTTTCTCCAAAAAATTAGAAAAACGCTGATTAAAATCACTCAAAACTATGGAACTGTTATTGAGACGTTTGATGGCGATCCAGAAACCATTCCCCCTGAGATTAAAGCGGAGTTAGAAAAGCTGATGGAAGTGGGATCAAAGCAACAGCAAGGTAAATCTCCAAAAACTTTATTAGTTCTCAGTTGTGTGATTTTGGGTTCAGTTTTGATTCCTTTAGCCATTGTTCAATATCGCAATCATGTGATTCATCGCCTGGAAACTCAAGTGACTCAAGCTCTAGATTCTGAACCTGAATTAGCAATTTATCGTTTAGCGGTAGATGCTCAGGGTAATACCGTGATTTTGAATGGAAAACTACCGAATCAGCGATTACGAGAGAAAGCAGCAGCTATTGTGCAGCAAATTGTACCGAATTTTACGGTTGAGAATGATATTATAGCTGTTGAGGTTCCGGCTGATCCAGTGTTAGTTGAAGCTGAAGTTCAACGGATGACGGAGACTTTGAATCAAATGAATGGGATCTCGATTTCAACTCAGTATGAACCCGATCAAGTTAAAATTGCAGGAACCGTACTTCAGCAAATTGATCTGGAAAAAGTGACTCAAGCTTTCGAGAAAATTAAGGGGGTTAAGTCAGTTTTGACAACGGTACAAGTTGAACCTTTACCGATTGCAACCCGAATTTATTTTAATCTGAATTCTCCCAAATTTCACTCGGAAGATATGATTATTAAAATTTATCCGATCTCTCAATATTTGAAGCAATATCCAAATTTGGATGTTAAGATTGTGGGGTATACTCATTCAGCAGAAAAGTTGAAAAGAAATCCTAAGTTGGCGCTGAAGCGATCGCAAGCAGTACAAACGGCTTTAGAAAGTTATGGAATTGATCGCAGACGGATGACAGCAATCGGAAAAAATGAACCTCCACCTGGAGTTGAGGAAAATCACCCAGAATGGTTGAGTCGAGCTGTCATTTTTGAGATAATACCACGAGAAGATCTGGGTAAGTAGTCATGTCTGTAATTTCTAAAAAAATTTGTTTAGTAGGTGACTTTGGAGTGGGAAAAACAAGTTTAATTCGTCGGTTTGTAGATCGTCAGTTTAGTGATCAGTATCTCTCGACAGTCGGGGTAAAAATTTCTCGAAAACAAGTGGATTTAATGGCAACTGATACTCAATCTGAGCATTCAATTCAACTGTTAATTTGGGATTTAGAAGGTCATACAAAGTTTAAAGGAATTACGCCGAGTTATTTACAAGGGGCGAGTGGTGTGGTCGTAGTGGGGGATGTGACTCGTTCAGATACTTTGGATCATATTCCTGAACATATTGATTTATTTTTATCTGTTAATCCAAAAGGGTGGATTGTGATTGCGTTAAATAAAGTTGATTTGCTTGCTCCTGAAAGCCTGGAGGGATTAGTTCAGAGATCATTTGATTCAAAAAAAAATGAAAAAAATCGAATCTTATCAACTTATCAAACCTCGGCAAAAACAGGAGCCTATGTAGATGAAATCTTTCAGGTGTTATCTCATCAGTTTATTTCTAAGTTTTGATTCTAAAAAGAAAATGTATGAATTTATTTTTTTTAAGTTTTTAGTGAAAAGAGTTTGATAAATGAACCCATGAATGAGTTACTCAAAAATTTTTTCGCTCCACGTCAGATAGAATATGAATATATTGCTATAAATAATGACAGTATTAT
>NZ_LATL02000339.1 GCF_000972705.2 Limnoraphis robusta CS-951
CCAAGAAACAAACCTCACCAATGCCAGTTTAACCAGTGCAAAATTAGGTCATGCCAACCTCAAAGGTGCCAATTTACACGCAGCTAATTTAATGGCGGCAAGTTTGAATGCTGCGAATTTAAGTCAAACCAATTTATCTCGGGCTAATTTAGAATGTGCCAACCTCAAAGGTGCCAATTTGCAAGGTGCTAATCTCAGTTATGCTAACTTACGAGGTGCTAATTTACGAGGTGCTGACTTACGAGGTGCGAACCTTTCTTATGCCGATCTTAAACAAGTTAACCTCAACCAAGCCAACCTTGATCACGCTTACCTCAGAGGCGCAAACCTGTATCGTGCAAGTTTAAGCCACGTTAACCTCTCTCAAGCCAATTTAGTGAAAGTTAATTTCAGTGGCGCTAACCTCTACGCCGCCCAATTGCCAGAAACAAACCTGAGTTATAGCTACCTGCGACATACCAACTTTTCTCATGCAAATTTAACTCAGGCTAACCTGTCTCACGCCGATTTAACCCGAGCAAATTTAACACAAACAAACCTCTCTCAAGCCAATCTAAGCTATGCTTCAATTCGCCATGCGGAGTTGATGCAAGCTAATCTTTCTCATGCTAACTTAGTCAATAGCAATTTATTTGGTAGTTTTTTAACCCAAACGGATCTACAAGGAGCAACCTTTGAAAACTGTTCAGGATTGCCCGATTTTCTCAAACATCAATTACACTTAGATCAAGTCGATATCGGTCACGAAACCCTTACGGAGCAATTTGTCGATTAACAACTTCAATCCGTTTAACGAAATGATCTTCTCGATATTTCAACTGTTGAGCAATTTGTAAGCCTTGTTGATAAGCCGCTAAAGCTCGTTGATAGGCTCTTTGATCAAAATAAATCTGACCGATGTTATCATAAGCATCCATCATTCCATAAAAATTGTAGGATTGCTGCTCAATTAACAACTGGGCTTGGTATAATTCAAGAGCAGTTTGACTTTGGTTTTGAGCGCGATATAATCGAGCTAATCTCCCCAAGGCGTCGCTGGCATTGGCGAGTTGCTGAATCGGTGTAGCTATTGTATAAGCCTCTTGATAATTCTGACTGGCTTGCTGAAATTGACCGAGTTTTTCATAGTTTAAACCAATTGCTAATTTTAAATTCGGAATCGGTTGTAAATTTTGCAATTGAGAATAGTAACCCACTAATCGTTCTTTAGCGGCGATGGATTTTAACGGTTGATCTAACTGTTCATAAATAAAGGATAACTCTTGAAGAGAGATGACTTCACTCGGTTGATTAACTGTTTCACCTTCTGCATTCACTTGCGGGGGAGGTGGTGGCGGTAAAATGCCTTCACTTCGCAATAATTTAATCTGTTGTTGCGTTTCTAATAATTGTTCATAGGCTTGCGCTGCTGGCTGATAATCTAACCAACTCAGATAAACTTGACCCATTTCACTTAACGCCTGTTCTTCTTTGAGAAGATCTTGCTGTTGACGCGCATAATCGAGTAAAATTTGATAAGTTTCAATCGCAGATTCTTTTTCCCGAGTTTCTTTGAAAGCTGTACCTAACGCTTCTAATATTTCAAGATTTAACGTTTCTTCAGAGTTAACCTGTTGTAAAATAGTTTCTAACCGTTCTACAAGGAACTTAAGATAGAGACGTTGACTGTTATTCCATGCAATTAAACCCACTCGTTGTAAAGCTGCAATTTCCGGTAATAACNTTTCAATCGCAGATTCTTTTTCCCGAGTTTCTTTGAAAGCTGTACCTAACGCTTCTAATATTTCAAGATTTAACGTTTCTTCAGAGTTAACCTGTTGTAAAATAGTTTCTAACCGTTCTACAAGGAACTTAAGATAGAGACGTTGACTGTTATTCCATGCAATTAAACCCACTCGTTGTAAAGCTGCAATTTCCGGTAATAACCCAAAATAACGCCGTAATCTTAATTCCCGACTCCATAAACTAAACGCACCAAAAGCATCTTGTTGTTCGAGTAAAAGTAACGCTTCTGCATTCAGTTTATCTAATTCTGGTGCCAGTTTTTCCTGTTGTGTTTCACTCAATATTTCTCCAACAGGTGGAGGATTAGGTAACAATGGATCAGGTTCGGTACTTTCTAAAGGACTGGGTGAAAATTGATCGAGAACTTGAGTATTTTCTTCGGCTTCAGGGCTGTTGTTTTCTTGAGAAAGAGCGGTTAAACTGCTACTGTTTATCCCGAAGATTACACTGATTAGCGTCAAAAATACAATGCACCAAATTCGCGTTATGTTACCTGTCATAGAATTCTATCAAGCAATCAATTGATTTCCTAAAAATTGTCTAAATTTAACAGTAAAAATCTGAAAAAATGGTTTATACTGTCAATAGGGTACAATTTAGGCATATTGTCACCTATTTTAAGATGACGGCGACGAAAGCGGATTTGTTCACAACAGATCACAGAAGCCAAACCGCCCAGACTGCAATAGATTCTGGCACAAACGAGAACTTAAGGCAAGGTTGAACTTCGACAAAAAATCCCCATCGGCGATCGCAGCCGGGAAGTTTATTTCAACGGTGTTCCCACGCCTAAGCGAAAGCATGGGATAATATCAGCGATGGTTGAGAAAAGCATCGTGAACAAACACAACAACATCAAACCCACTGCATCACAACACCAGGTGATTCAGCGTCAATGGCATCATCGTCTCTTTCAGTCTGTGGGATCGATGATTTTACTCTTAACGCTCCTGACATCCTGCGCGTTACCTCAAGTTTCCGCAGAAGATCGAATATTTCTCGACTTCTCCCTAGACTTTTTAGGAGAATATTCACTCCCCAAACCTAGCGAATTTAATAATAATTCTATTAGTCATCTATCNAACGGGTATCCCAGTGCTAAGCGAAAGCATGGGTTAATAGCAGCGATGGTTGAGAAAAGCATCGGGAACAAACACAACGACAGCAAACCCAGTGCAGCTCAGCACCAGGTGATTCAGCGTCAATGGCATCATCGTCTCTTTCAGTCTGTGGGATCGATGATTTTACTCTTAACGCTCCTGACATCCTGCGCGTTACCTCAAGTTTCCGCAGAAGATCGAATATTTCTCGACTTCTCCCTAGACTTTTTAGGAGAATATTCACTCCCCAAACCTAGCGAATTTAATAATAATTCTATTAGTCATCTATCTGCCATTACCTACGAACTTCCCGGCTATAGCGATAGTACAACACCGGGAACACATTTCTATGCTTTGGCTGAAAATGCCCCAGAATTTTACACGCTAAAATTTGATTTCTCCTCAGAAGATCAGATTACCTTAAATCAGGTAAATCTCGAAAATGAAACGATTCTCAAAGATCAGTCGGGTTTACCTCTCCCCCCAACGACAACTCACCTCGAAAGCCTCACCTTTTCGCCCCGAAACTCAGTATTTATCGCCCTAGAAAATATCGAAGAAAATCAGACTTTACCCTTGATTGGAGAATTTGATCTCCAAACCGGAAAACTTCGCAATACCGTTCCCATTCCGCCGAGTTATATTCCTACAATTGAAGACGAAAAACAACAACAAGGAATTCAAGCCAACTTGGGGTTTAAATCGATGAGTATTGCACCGGATGGCTTTAGTCCGGGTGGAAAAGATCCGTTTCGGTTATTTGTGACCACCGCAGCACCCTTAGTTCAAGATACTGATATTAATACAGCAACAAAACTGCGAATCTTACATTATGTTATCGCCGATCGCGCATCTTTTCTCGTCTCCGAAAATCTTTATCCCTTAGAAACAGATGAAACCTCACCTCATCAGTTAGCAGATATTGTTGCTCTCAATCAAGGCGGATACTTTCTCAGTTTAGAGCGATCGCCCTCCTCGAGTCAAATTTATCAAGTCTTTACAGGAGATGCCACCGATACCTCTAGAATAGCCAGTTTACGCGGACAACTGGGAAAAGTTCAACCCCTGCGGAAAAAACTGTTACTCGACTTCAAGCAACTCAACATTCCCCTTCATCCTCTCACCAGTATGACATTAGGACCCCGTTTAGCTGATGGTAGTCAGAGTTTACTGTTAATGAGTGAGAATGACAGTGAAACGACAGAATTTTTGTTATTCAGCCTCAAGCAAACTTGAATTTGCTATCCTAATCAAAAATTTACGAATTCCTGAAAAATGACTCATTCAACCGATATCGCCACCTTAGCCCGTTGGATGGCTTCTGATTTTAGCAACCAACCCCAGGCGTTTGAAAACCCGCCCTTTTTCGCGCATATTCGCGTCTGTATGCGTCCGTTACCGACAGAATTATTAGACGGAGTGAGTCTCTACCTCGAACAGGCCTATGATTATATCCTGAATCAACCCTATCGCGTGCGAATTCTCAAATTCATTCCTCGGGAAGATTATATCGAGATCGAAAACTACTCCATTGATAACCAAGATCAATTTTACGGTGCCTCCCGTCAACCAGAACGCCTCAAAGACCTCAAACGGGAACAAATAAAAAAACTCCCCTGTTGTAGCTTTATCACCCGTTGGACAGGTCACAGCTTCAAAGCAGAAGTCGAACCCGGAAAAGGGTGTATGGTAGAACGCAAAGGTCAACTCACCTATCTCGATAGTTGGTTTGAAGTCTATGAAAACCGCATGGTTAGCCATGACCGAGGACGAGACCCCGAAACCGATGAACATATTTGGGGATCAGTCGCCGGACCCTTTGAATTTGTGCGTTGGGCGAGTTTCGCGTCAGAAGTCAAAATTTAATCAACTTAAACAAAACAGTCCACAGGGTACCAATTCCTGATACATTAACCCAGTATCAGCAAACCGAGATGCAATTGAGTTTATGAAAGTTCTGGTAATTGGTGGTGATGGCTACTGCGGTTGGGCGACAGCCCTCCATTTATCCAACCGAGGCTATGAAGTTGGGATATTAGATAACTTAGTCCGGCGACNTCAAAATTTAATCAACTTAAACAAAACAGTCCACAGGGTACCAATTCCTGATACATTAACCCAGTATCAGCAAACCGAGATGCAATTGAGTTTATGAAAGTTCTGGTAATTGGTGGTGATGGCTACTGCGGTTGGGCGACAGCCCTCCATTTATCCAACCGAGGCTATGAAGTTGGGATATTAGATAACTTAGTCCGGCGACACTGGGATCAACAGCTTTGTATTGATACCCTAACCCCAATCGCACCCATTCATCAACGCATTCAACGCTGGAAAGATTTAACGGGGAAGTCTATCGACCTGTATGTGGGCGATATCAACGACTATAGCTTCCTGCTCGATAGTTTACTCGAGTTTGAACCCGGAGCGATTGTTCACTTCGGAGAACAACGGTCAGCGCCCTTTTCCATGATAGACCGGGAACACGCGGTTCTCACCCAAGTTAACAACGTCGTGGGAACTTTGAATATTTTATACGCAATGCGCGAACATTTCCCCGACAGTCATCTGGTGAAACTGGGAACGATGGGTGAATACGGGACTCCGAATATTGATATCGAAGAAGGTTATATCACCATTGAACACAACGGGCGTAAGGATACTTTACCCTATCCCAAGCAACCCGGAAGTTTCTATCATTTGTCAAAGGTTCACGATAGCCATAATATCCATTTTGCGTGTAAAATCTGGGGTCTACGGGCGACGGATTTAAACCAAGGGGTGGTTTATGGGGTTCTCACCGATGAAACCGGGATGGATGAAATGTTGATTAATCGTCTCGACTATGATGGTGTATTTGGAACTGCTTTAAACCGTTTCTGTATTCAAGCCGCTATTGGTCATCCGCTTACCGTTTATGGCAAAGGCGGACAAACTAGGGCATTTCTTGATATTCGGGATACGGTTCGTTGTGTGGAATTAGCCATTGCGACTCCCGCAGAACCCGGTCAATTCCGTGTCTTTAACCAGTTTACCGAAATGTTTAGCGTTGGCGATTTAGCCATGATGGTCAAGAAAGCCGGAAATGCAGTGGGGTTAGATGTTGATATTCAAAATATGGAAAATCCCCGGGTTGAACTAGAAAATCATTATTTCAACGCCAAAAATACCAATTTGTTGGATTTGGGATTACAACCTCATTATCTGTCTGATTCCCTGTTAGATTCGTTGTTGAACTTTGCAATGAAATATAAGAATCGGGTTGACAAGAACGAAATTTTACCGAAAGTTTCTTGGCGAAATCCCGGTTCAGCGAAGATGGCAAAATAATCGGAAACGGATATTCAAACGCATTCCTAGAGTAGGTTGGGTTGAACATTGTGAAACCCAACTTTTTCAGTTAATAGTCAATTATTGGGTAGAGGTATTGTATATAACGTCTCTACATATTCCATATATATTAAAGTATCAAGACACATATTTCCTAGAGAAACTCACCACGAAGACACGAAGACAAAAAGATTCACTACGTTACAGTTCTGTATTAACGACACTCTGGACTGTTCATACAAAATCCGCTTGTCTAAACTTCTTTATAAACATTGATTAAATCCCGTTCCATCAAAAATCCAAGCTCTAAAAATAAGAGAGGTAGAAGAAGCGGATTTAGTATGATATCATGTCCGGATAATTAGTGATAAAAAACTTTCTCCTTCTCCTCTTCTTTCTTCTTCTTTATTTACTCCTGACTCCTGACTCCTGACTCCTGACTCCTCTGTTGTCGTTTATTTATAACTGTTCAACCNTCTTCTTTATTTACTCCTGACTCCTGACTCCTGACTCCTGACTCCTCTGTTGTCGTTTATTTATAACTGTTCAACCGGACATGATATTACTTGTCTTGACGGTTAACTTGAATCCGGTCTGACTACGTTGTTTGAGGCTAAATCAACATCTTTTCAAAAAAAAGCAAAATTTCCGAAAAAAAGTAGAGCAAGTTCAGAAAAGCCTATAGAACATCGCTCGCTAGGTTAATCAACCAACAGCGAATACCAATTTCATCAAGTAGGGCTACAGACAACTATTACTCTAACAAGCAGTGTAGTTCCTGAGCTGTAGTGCTATTTCAAAGAAAAATTCAATTGAGGCTAATACAATGTTTGATGAGCGAGCTTCCGAAGACCTCATAAAAGAGGAATCCGACAAACGAGCTGTTTTAGCAGATACATTTAGCTTTTTGGTGGGGTTTGGGGAAGCAATAAGCCCCGCAGCATAAACGAAGTTTTAGTGTCGGGATACATGGACATCCCCAAAACAGTTTTTGGGGGTACCGCGTAGCGGATCTTGCTACGATGCCCCGAAAACAGTTAGCACTGAACCTCTGCGATGCTAAGATATAGTTGATGGTACTAACAATGAACTACACTTACCGAATTTATCCTAGTGCGGCTCAACAAAAATTAATGTTGAGTTGGCTAGAGACTTGTAGACGACTTTATAATCGTTGTCTGCGAGACTTAAAAGACTGGATGAACAGTCGGAAGTGTCTGATTGATAGATGCTCAATTAACCGGGAATATATTATATCTCTTGATATTCCATTTCCTGGTTACATGGAGCAAAAGCGACAGTTAACCCAGTGGAAAAAAACTGAACCAGAACTCAAAGAAGTTCATTCACAAGTCACCCAGGATGTTGTTAAACGCTTACACAACTCTTGGGAATCTTTCAGACAGAGAGGGCGGGGTTTTCCACGTTTTAAAAAGTATGGTCGCTATCAATCGTTTTTGTTCCCTCAATTTGCAACTAATCCAATCAAAGGAGGTCAACTTAAGCTTCCCAAGATTGGGCTTGTAGATATCAACTTGCACCGTGAAATACCTGATGGATTTAAAATCAAAGGTGTGAGAGTTGTATCTAGATGTAGGGGAACTAAATGGTTTGTTGTCATCACAATTCAAGCTGATGTTATAGTCCCAGATCCCCCTTCTTTCGGACGAGCCATTGGTGTAGATGTTGGGTTGATTGATTTTCTGGCAACATCAGATAGATTAACTATTTCTAGACCTAAGTTTTTTGTAGATTTACAACGCCAGCTTAAATTGCTGCAACGTAGAGCCTCTCGTAAACAAAAGCGGTCTAAGAATTGGGAGAAAGCACAAATTAAGGTTGCACGATTACATCACAAAATAGCAAACACGCGAAAAGATTTTCACTTAAAGATAGCCCATCAACTTTGTGATCAAGCTGACTCAATCTTTGTTGAAGACATTGATTATAGAGTCATGGCTAAAGGATTTCTAGGTAAACATTCTCTAGATGCAAGTTTTGGGCAGTTTCGAGAATTGTTGAAGTGGGTATGTTGGAAGAGAGGAAAGTTCTTTGCAGTTGTTGATCACAGAGGAACATCTAAGCAATGTCCTAATTGTGGTAACGAATGGGATAATAAACTTTCAATTCGTTGGCATACTTGCGATGAATGTGGGTATTCAAACAATCGTGATATTGCCTCAGCCGAGGTAATCTGTAATCGTGGAATTAAAAAGTACCCAGGGACTATTGGGGAAAGAAAACTGCCTGCTGACTGCGTACTACCGGGGGAAACTAGGTAAGTGCAACGCAGGAACTCTTAACTGTGAGGTTAAGAAGCCCGTACCATAAACGAAGTTTTGGTGTTGGGAGAAGTCACTCCCTTAGATGCTTCTAGCACTTTTGTATTCCCCCAAGAAACGGGATATGACAGCTTCAGCTACACGTTTGAGGAGGGGGGTACGTTTACCATCGGTGTTGGCGTTGTTGATGTTGGGGATGCCCTAGGCAATACCGGGTTGCTTGTAGATAACTTCTCCTTATCTGGTGGACCGGTAATTCCCGGCACTTACACCGTACAACTGAATGCAGAAGAAAACGTTGAAGGGATTGACTTTGGCAACCAAGAAGAGGACTCACCACCTCCCTCAGAGACGATTTTCGGAACTCCCGATGACGATGAACTCAATATCTTTGACGACGAAGCGATCGCCTTTGCTGGAGATGGGGATGATTTAGTCGATACTTCTGGAAGTTCAGGCAATAGCCGCAGTTATGGCGGGCCTGGTGATGATATCCTGATTGGGGGTAGTGATGATCGTTTATTCGGGGGATCGGGTGACGATCGCCTATTTGCCACCGATGGGGGAACGCTGATGAGTGGCGATGGCGGTGCTGATCAGTTCTGGGTTGCCACAGCATTTATTCCCAGCAGTCAAAACATTGTTGCTGATTTTGAGAGCGGTATAGATGTGATTGGCATTGGTGGTTTGGATGTGACGTTTAGTGAGTTGTCTATCACTCAAGTCGGCGATGATGCGGTTGTTAGCGTTTCTGGCGGCGACCTGGCGACTCTTCTGGGTGTTGAAGCGAATGTTTTGAGTGGGGATGACTTTCTGTTAGTCTAACAGAATCCCTTTGAGTTCGGTCTAGCAGTTATTTTGATTGGGTAGAGGCGCTACATCAACGCCTCTACATCTGATTGCATCTAATAGTTCCTAATTTCACGGAAAAATACGGAAATCAGTTTGTAAGAGTAATCTTAACTGGGTGAACTACTACACCCTCTATCCCATTGCAAAAAGCATCNGAAATCAGTTTGTAAGAGTAATCTTAACTGGGTGAACTACTACACCCTCTATCCCATTGCAAAAAGCATCTGGGACTACTTTGCGAATAATGTTGTAACTTCCATTTATGTCGGCGTTAAATTTAACGCCGATTTTTGATTTGTACAACCCACGCTTAAGGCGACGACCGCTAAACTTTGCGTTTTTAGCTTCTGCTGATCGGTAAACAGGAAGGGAATCTCCATCTAAAAAACTAGCGAGTGAAGTGTAGGATTCTTCGGTGATGACAACCTTAATGCCAACCAACTGAGCCTTGTAAGTCAACATCTCAATAAATCTAGCATGAGGAACACTGGTAAAGTTTTGATTATTAACCTTACCGATATTGAGTTCCTGTTTCCAGTTCTCATTTTTTCCGATTACAAGAGTTGAGATATTGCTCTCAACTAATCGATTAATGATCAAACGGCTGGACTTATGTAGATAGTCATCTATCTTGAATCCTCGCTTAGTTGATAAGCATTGAATTCTGTTAGAAGTTTTTCGGTTTCCCTTGAGATGAGATTGAAGCTCGGCTTTCTTTTTATTGTAGAAGTTNCTCTTGTAATCGGAAAAAATGAGAACTGGAAACAGGAACTCAATATCGGTAAGGTTAATAATCAAAACTTTACCAGTGTTCCTCATGCTAGATTTATTGAGATATTGCTCTCAACTAATCGATTAATGATCAAACGGCTGGACTTATGTAGATAGTCATCTATCTTGAATCCTCGCTTAGTTGATAAGCATTGAATTCTGTTAGAAGTTTTTCGGTTTCCCTTGAGATGAGATTGAAGCTCGGCTTTCTTTTTATTGTAGAAGTTGTTAACTGCTTTAACGGGTCTGCCATTAATCAGGAAAGGCTTAAAACCTTTTTGATTTGAAGTTACAGCCGCTAAGTTATTAAGACCGATATCTACACCTGCTATTGCTTCACTGTCTACCAGTTGTTGAACGGGTTGCCCATAAATTATCTCAACTACATAGTAGTTAAGACGGGGAACAATTCTCACCTCATTGATATTCTGCTTGTTACAAGAAATCATCAGGTTTGTCCCCGATGGTTTCACCCATCCTTTCTTCAACTCTTTAGAGCTAATAGCTTGGATAGTGTAAACCAGAAGATTGCGACCCTTCTCCTTGTCTTTGTATTTAGGAAGTCTAGGCTTGCCCAGGAACTTGGAAGGAGTTTTCTTATAAGCTTTATTCGCTTCTTTCCACGCCTTCCAATTTCTGTCTAAACAACGAAGAACTTGCTGAGAAACTTTGCGGGGCAATTCGCAATACGATTCCTCGGCTTGCATTCGAGATGCCATCTCGTTGTAAGAGAGAACTTGGTTGGTTTCAAAGAAATGCTGACGAATTTCGTAGTTAGCTCGGTTGTAGAGATTTTTAGATTTAAACGCTAAACTATCAATCTCTTTCCATTCCCGAGCAACTTTCCGAATTACGTGCTTCTCAACCAGTCTCATTGTCTCCATTTGACTGAAGCTCACTAATGAGTTTCTCTGTCTTACGCTTTGCTCTTCTCATTCCATACAGCCTTGCACAAAATGATGTAATGACACGAGCAAAATCTGTCATTAGATCTTCTTTGTCATCAGGAACACCGTTAACGACTTCCAGTTTTCTATCTGTTTCCGATAGAAGAATTTCGATGTATTTAGCACCGAATCTGGTTAGGCGATCTTTGTGTTCTACTACTAAGACATTGAAGCTTCTATCCAACAAGAGTTGATTTAATTTCTTGCGATTGTCATTCAGTCCGCTCCCCACCTCTTTCACAACCTTGTTAAGGGTATAGCCTTTGGCTGCTGCGTATTGAGACAGTCTTTCGGCTTGCCGATCTAGGTTGCTTTTATTTTCTGAACTGGAGACTCTGGCATAGATGCAGGCAACAACGGATGATGGGGGAATTGCGTCAGTTTCAATTAGTATGGTTCCCGTTGGAAGCTGACGACCTTTAATGATGCCTTTCTTCCACCAGCTCCATGCTGTTCTATAACTGATGCCTTGAGTTTTTGCATAATCTGATAATTTCATGCGTTAACCTTATCGACCTATGTATAGATTACCGCATATTGCCGCTATTTTCCGTATTCTTAATCAATGTAAACAATACCACTAGGGAACAAACTCTGTCACCACCTGACCCCCACTAGAACCCCTGCTGACGATAATGGTATCATTGCTAAACTGGCCGACCGCTTGATCCCCCATTAAAGTCAAAGGGGGATCGATCTGACGGTAGACAACATTTCCTTGAGCCTGAAACTGTTGTTGAGAGACAGACCAAGTTAATTGCTCTGTATTTAATTGAGATTGACGTTTTTGGCCGATCCCGACTACATTTCCCACCAGATCGAACTGTTCTTCTTTGAGATCGCCCCATCCCTGGTTCGCTGTTACCGTCACTTGTTCCTCTCGATGGATAATCGTAATAGCTTGGGGAGAGCCGATTTTTCCATCTTCATAATGCCATTTGATCTGATTACTAGCAATTTGCAGAGGCGGTTCTGAAAGCGCAACTTGAACATTTTTCTTCAGGTCAGCGAATTGAGTTTTCAGATCAATGATCGCTTCCCCGGCTACACCCCTATCCGTAACGGTTTCATCCTGATAACGATCGACTTCCACCCGCCGATCCGCAATCAGTTTTTCTTGATCCCACTGCCAAATCACATGATCCGTGCGTAATTGAACAACTGGATCTTTGACATTAACCGTCACCTGATTCCAAAACTCGATCCGTTTTTCTCGGTTAAACGCTTGTACTTCTGAAGCAAGGAAATTCAGATCTTCGTGTTCTCCGGTTACTCCATTGCGAACAACCAAAATTTCCTGATCGACGATCCACTCTAAAAAATTTCCGCGCAACACTAAGCCCTGATCCATATCGGTGGCAACAATGTTATCACGTAAGACAATCCGCTTGTTATCTTGATAAACTTCTCCGACTTCAGCTTGCACTTTGTAGAGCAGTTTGCCATCGCGAAACAGTTCACCAACCGGCTTAGTCACCTTGGCAATGCGATTGTCTTTACTGTAGCTTGCTTGGTTGGACTGGACTCGCCACAATAATTCCCCCTTCTCGTTGGCCTGTTCGAGGGTAACATCATCCAGGGTCAAACTATTGTCAAATTCCTCTTCGGGTGCAGGTTGAGTCTCAGTGACCTCATTTTCAGGTAGCTCTGGGGGAGTACAGCCTGAAACTCCTGCTAAAATCGTGATCCCAAGCACAACCCCCAAAATTCCCCGAGAAAAAGGACTGGCAATACTCGGGAAAAGTTGAGGTTGAGCTTGATTTCTAACCGTGATCGATTTGAAAAATCCCCACCTGCTATTCATGCTCGTGATCTCACGATCCCTCCATTTGGCGATGATCCATTAAACTCATACTAGACAGTGGACGGTAGGGATAGCTGTTAGGGCTGCGAGGATTTTTCTGAATATCTTCCTTGATATTTTCGAGATCAATATAGCGATCGGCAACGTTAATTAAACTATCACTGGTCATTGATCGCAAACTCACGACTTCCACCCGTACTCCTCTATAGCTCACACAGTCAACGGCGTAGGCGAGATCTCCATCTCCACTAACCAAAACCGCCGTGTCGTAGGAACCGACTAAAGCCAGCATATCCACCGCAATTTCTACATCCAAATTCGCTTTTTTAGAGCCATCGGGAAGTTGAACTAAATCTTTGGCGATCACCCGGTAGCCATTGCGACGCATCCACAAGAGAAACCCTTNCACACAGTCAACGGCGTAGGCGAGATCTCCATCTCCACTAACCAAAACCGCCGTGTCGTAGGAACCGACTAAAGCCAGCATATCCACCGCAATTTCTACATCCAAATTCGCTTTTTTAGAGCCATCGGGAAGTTGAACTAAATCTTTGGCGATCACCCGGTAGCCATTGCGACGCATCCACAAGAGAAACCCTTGCTGTTTTTCATTGGTGCGATCAACACCCGTATAGAAAAATGAACGCAATAACCGTGATCCCCCAGTCAACCGACACAACAATTTAGTGTAGTCAATCTCCATGCCCAATTGCAAAGCCGCATAGAAGAGATTGGAACCATCAATAAAGATAGCAACCCGGCCTCTATTTTCGAGAACTTGTTCAGGCGTAAAAATTTCGCCGTTTTTCAGGGGATTAAACATGATTCTTATACCTCGTTTATTATCGAAGGATTGTTTATTGAATGAGTTGTGAAGTCGTCAGATTGAAGACAGATGTGTTATCTTAAGTAAAGCTTAACGATCGCGCCCGGCTATGACGAAACTGTTTCTGGCAGTTCCAACCGTTGGAAAACCGGTTGAGGTTCGGCTAGCGCTTGTTCGGCAGGCAATACTCCCCATCTAGCATGAGTCCCAAAGGGGACTGCTGTCTCAACTGTGGTTTTGTCATTGAAGTCAATTGAGAACCCTAGCTGCTGATAAATCTCATTGCTGAGATTAGGCGTAATAGGAGAGAGTAGATAAGCTGCTAGTCTAACAGATTCCAGGACAGAATAAAGTACAGATCCAACTAAATCTAGCTTTCCTTGCTTATACAGCGTCCAAGGGGCTTGCTCATCAATGTATTTATTGCCCGCTTGCACCAGGTTTAAAGTCGCAATACAGACTTCGCTGAACGCTAAACTCTCATAACCTTGAGCGACGGTTTGACCCAAATTGGCAGCGTAAGATTTGAGAGGATGATCATCTGGAATGGCAGCACCGCTAACGTTGGGAATGCGACCTTCAAAGTATTTGTGAGCCATCCTGAGTGTTCGATTGAGTAAATTCCCCAGGTCGTTGGCTAAATCAGCATTCAGCGTGTTGACAAACCGCGTGAGATTGAAATCACCGTCCTGTCCAAATTCTATCTCTTTGAGAAAATAATAGCGAACTGCATCCGCTCCAAACTGACTAACTAACTCAACAGGGTTAAGTGTGTTGCCCAAGCTTTTCCCCATCTTCTTACCATCTTTAGTGAGAAATCCGTGTCCAAAGATACGACCGGGCAGGGGTAAATCAGCAGACATTAACNACTAACTCAACAGGGTTAAGTGTGTTGCCCAAGCTTTTCCCCATCTTCTTACCATCTTTAGTGAGAAATCCGTGTCCAAAGATACGACCGGGCAGGGGTAAATCAGCAGACATTAACATCGCTGGCCAATAAACCGCATGAAAACGCAAGATATCTTTGCCAATCAAATGCAAATTAATCGGCCACCATTTAGATAAAGCATTCTCCAGTGTCGGTTCACTGTCGGGATCAAGTAAAGCAGTGATATAACCTAAGAGCGCATCAAACCAGACATAGATCGTTTGGCTGGGATCAACAGGAACAGGAAATCCCCAATCAACATTCAAACGGGAAATCGAAAAATCCTCTAAACCCTGACTAACAAAACTGACGACTTCATTCCGACGACTTTCGGGTTGGATAAAGTCAGNTCCAGTGTCGGTTCACTGTCGGGATCAAGTAAAGCAGTGATATAACCTAAGAGCGCATCAAACCAGACATAGATCGTTTGGCTGGGATCAACAGGAACAGGAAATCCCCAATCAACATTCAAACGGGAAATCGAAAAATCCTCTAAACCCTGACTAACAAAACTGACGACTTCATTCCGACGACTTTCGGGTTGGATAAAGTCAGGTCGCTCTTGGTAGAGGGCTTCGAGTTGCTTTTGGTACTTAGAAAGCCGGAAGAAATAATTTTGTTCATCGCGCCATTCAACTTGCTTATTCGTATGAATGGGGCAGTATTTTTGATCAATGAGTTCCCGTTCCTCTTTGAATTCTTCGCAGGCTACACAATACCAACCCTGTTGTTGACTGAGATAGATATCCCCTTTGTCCCAAACCCGCCCGAAAAACTCCTTGACGATCTCAGCATGACGAGAAGCCGTAGTCCGGCTAAAGCGATCATATTGAATATCGAGTTTGTGCCACAGACTTTCAAAGCTAGAGACAATTTGATCACAATGGTCTTGAGGAGAACGGTTGAGACTTTCGGCGGTGCGCTGAATCTTTTGACCATGCTCATCGGTTCCGGTGATCAGGAGTACAGATTTCCCTTGCAGCCGTTGAAATCGAGCCACTGCATCGGCGGCCATTGTGGTATAGGCACTCCCCACGTGAGGCACATCGTTAACATAGTAGAGAGGGGTCGTTAAGGAAAATAAGTTTTTTGTCTCTTTTGGTTTCATTAGATATTCCCGCTGGATATCCCTTCTGGGGTCTTGATCCGCTAAGAAGGAGAGGAAAGCAGGGCGGGGTTTGCCACTTTCCGGCTGTCTAATGTTAAATGTACTAATTTCCATAGCGGAGTAGCCCAATACCCATTCCGCTAGTGAATTTTTGGCAATTGTTGAATTGGGTCAAAGTCGATTGACTCAAAACTAATTCTCATCATAGCTTAGGGATAAAACTGAATTGATTACCTTTTGACTCGGGTTAATTGCTCAACATCAGTAGAAACGTCCTATTTTTGCAAATGACAAGTGTTACTAACTTCAACCAAACTTTCTGATTATAATACTTTATTAATTTTTGTTCAGAGTTCTCACTCTACTGAATAATCGTCTTTGAACAACAGGTTGAGGGAGTTAAAGGAGAAGGGACTTGGTAAAATGAGGGAAGGGATTCCCAGCCCAGGAAGGATATAATCGATCATAATGTAAAGTTATATTAAGATGACAATCCTTTGCTCAAGTTGAGACCTACTCAAAAAAATACTTAATTATGTCTTCAGATCAAACCGTGCAAACTTCGCGTTGGTTGCTCACGGCATTGGGAACGCGAATATTTATGCACAATGAAGACCGGATTCCTCGCCGGAGTGCGGTATTGGTCGTGAGCAATCATCGTAGTTTTCTCGATCCAGTGGTGTTAACCGCCGCTCTAGGTCGTCCCATTCGTTTTGCTTGTCATCACTATATGGGTGAAGTGCCAATCTTGCGGGATGTTGTCACAACATTAGGGGCTTTTCCCCTACAAGAACCTACCCAGCGCTCCCAACATTTTTTGCATCAAGCCAGTCAACTGTTGCAAAATCAAGAAATGGTGGGTGTATTTCCCGAAGGCGCCCAACCGATGGTCAAAGCCACATCTGCCAATCATGTCGGTTCTTTTCAAAGGGGATTTGCTCACCTCGCTTGGCGAGTTCCCATTGATGATCTGGCAATTTTACCCGTGGCGATCGCCGCCTTTGATGAGCAAGTGATTCGCTCCGGTATCCCGTTACGCCTGTTAAGTTGGTTTGACCCTTCTGAACCCCTCTTTGATCAATCCGGTTGGCATCCAATGGTGATTTACAAAAGAGCTAATATTTTAATCGGTCGTCCCTACTGGATCAAACCCCAACAGCAGCAGCAATATCGAGGCAAACAAGCCCGAGAACTTGTTGCCAATTTAACAGCATATTGCCAAGATGAAATTGCAAACTTATTACATCAGGGCTGTGTTTAACCACTTAGGCGTGGAAAATTAACCCGCTTAAGTAATCGGTTCGCTCAATTGAGAAAGCCGATTTCAGCCGTCAACCTCGCTCTTGACAAAATCCAATGATCCCCAGTGAGTTCGTCGAACAAAACCAAAGTATCAAGACCATCTGCTTTCTCAAACCCACACCAGCCAAACCCCATTTACCGTTATTTATCTTTTTACCGGGAATGGACGGTACGGGTCTACTGCTGCACAAACAGATCCCCCAGTTAGCCAATGTTTTTGATATTCGCTGTCTGAATATTCCCCTAGATGACCGCTCAAACTGGAATACTCTCACAGCCCGAACGATCGCACTGATCAAGGCTGAACTCAACCGAAATCCGCAACGAGCCGTTTATATTTGTGGAGAATCTTTTGGGGGGTGCTTGGCTTTGAATATCGCCCTGAAAGCCCCGCATCTAATGGAGCGACTGATTTTAGTGAATCCCGCTTCATCTTTTAAGCAGCAACCTTGGCTTCAGTGGGGATCATTTTTAACTCAATCTATGCCGGGATGGTTTTATCCGGCTTCTGTGCTGGGTCTATTGCCTTTTTTGGCGTCTTTAGGGCGGATTTCACCCTCCGATCGCCAAGCCCTGATTACAACGATGAAATCTGTTCCCCAACAAACATCAGCTTGGCGGCTTGAATTACTGCAATCTTTTACACTCGATACGCACCGACTCCGCCAACTCAAAAAACCTGTGCTGGTGATTGCAGGTGCGTCAGATTTATTACTTCCTTCGGTGACAGAAGCCAAATTATTAGCGAAACATCTGCCTCATACTCGCTTGGTGGTTTTACCCAGCAGTGGCCACGCTTGTCTACTGGAAAATGACATTGATTTGCTTGAGATTTTGCAACAACAAAACTTTCTCAAGGGACTCCAGAGAGAGTATAGCGATTCTATTGCGGCGATCGCAAGTTAACAGCAGTAGGGTGGGTCAAACCCCATTAATATCGCGGGAGTTAGGGAAAGTTCTCTCATTAGACCCAGCCTACTATGTGCTAGAGTTGCCAGGTTGACCGTTTGGATGACAAACTATAGGGTTGAGTTTAAAAGACGTGAAAAACAAGCATGACTGTCAGCACCACTTCTCAACCCGGACTCGCATCCCGTTTAGTTAATGGATTTCTCGCGGTTAAACCTTTATTTAATTTTGCCAAACATCAAGCCCGTCAGATGATGATCAACCGGGCGGAAAAACTGGGTGTCCCCTGGCGTCAACAAGCCCAAACCCTACTTTTACGCAATTGGGATACAGAATTTTCTCAAGTCCACAATCCCCAATTAAACTATCCTGAATATTACCTTCGTCCGTTTCATGCTTACGATGAAGGAAATTTGAGTTGGCAAGCCGCAGTAGAAGTCGAAGTCGCCGCCTATGCGGTTCATGCCAAAATCTGGCCCGAAGCGGGCGTTGACGGGGATCACCGTCTGCGTCAGAGTTACAACGACGTTTTACGGGCTTCGTTACCGACAAATTTACAGGATATTGTAGACTTGGGATGCAGTGTGGGAATGAGTACCTTTTCCCTGCAACAGCTTTATCCCCAAGCAAATATTACCGGAGTTGATTTGTCGCCCTATTTTTTAGCTGTTGCTCAATATAATAGTCCAAAATGGCAGCAACAAGGATATCCTCAACCCACTTGGGTTCATGCGCCCGCAGAAGCCACTAATTTACCGGAAAAGAGTTTTGATTTAGTATCATTGTGTTTAGTTTGTCACGAATTGCCGCAAGTTGCGACTCAACAGATTTTTCAAGAAGCTAAACGATTATTGCGTCCGGGGGGTTATATTGCAGTTATGGATATGAACCCTAAATCTGAAGTCATTTCTCGAATGCCTCCTTATGTTTTTACGTTACTCAAAAGCACTGAACCCTATTTAGATGAATATTTTAGTTTAAATTTAGAACAAACGTTAACAGATGCGGGTTTTCAACTTGTCACTTTAAATTATAATAGCCCTCGTCATCGCACAGCGATCGCTTTAAACAGTTTACAGTAACCAGCTTTTACTGTTTACAGTTTACAGTAACCAGTGACCAGTTTTTACAGTTTACAGTTATTAGTTATTAGTTACCAGTTTTTACAGTTATCACTGTTCACTGGTTACTGTTCACTGGTTACTGTATAGATGATCCCCGTCTAAAATTCCCTATTTTTCCACTATGTTAAATGCAGAAGATCTGTTTAATGAAGCCTTTTATTTGGCAAATAATCCCGATGTCAAAGCGGCGGTGGAAGCGGGGATCATTGAAAGTGGATTTGATCATTTTATTGAGTCAGGTCAGTTTCAAGTCCGCCAACCGAGTCCATTATATAATGAATTGGATTATTTAGCGGCTAACCCAACCATTCGGGATGCGGTAACGCAAGGGATTATTAATAATGGCTTTCAACATTTTATCGAATTTGGTCAATTTGAAAGACGCAACCCCAGTATATTATTTGATACGCAGTTTTATTTAACGCAAAATCCCGATGTGAGTACAGCCGTTAACGAGGGTGTTTTAACAGCGATTGAACACTTTGTTAAATTTGGTCAATTTGAAGATCGCCCTCCCAGTCTTTTATATAATTCCAATTATTATTTATCTCAAAACCCGGATGTAGCCGTTGCAGTTGTACGAGATGAACTGACAGGAATTCAACATTATCTCGATATTGGTGCGACTCAAAATAGAGATTTTAGTGCATTTTTATCGCCGGATAATTCACCGTTTCCCAACCAAGTTGCGGTGGGAGATGTTACACAAAATTCGGCAATTCTATTAACTCGTAGCACAGTTCCGGGAGAGATTGAGTTTGATGTTGCAACCGATCCCAACTTTAATCAAATTATAACATCACAAACCCAACCGATTAATAATGTTGTGACTCCAGTTAAAATTGAAGTGGGGAATTTAGCACCGGGAACTCAATATTTTTATCGCGTTACCAATGCTTTAGGAACTAGCGAAGTGGGAAGTTTTAGAACCGTTCCGCCTCTAGAAGTTCAACGGGGATTAAGGTTTGGCGTGAGTGGAACCGTGCAAGGTGAATTAGCCCCTTATCCGTCTTTAATTAACGTTCCTGAACGCAATTTAGACTTTTTTATCCAACTGGGTGATACGATTTCTGCGGATACCGTATCGCCGGATTTGCCGAGAGTTTCTCAAGCGATTACTGAAGTTGATTTTAACACAAAATATAATGAAACAGTGTCTCAACGGGCTGGAATTAATCCGTTAGCAAATTTAGGATCATCAACGCCGATTTATGCAGTTTGGGATGATCAGAATTTAATTAATAATTTTGCGGGAGGAGTTGCGCCAACGAGTCGTTTATTAACTCAGGCTATTTTTGGAACAGAAGGAGAATTTGTCAATGATACGCNCCGGATTTGCCGAGAGTTTCTCAAGCGATTACTGAAGTTGATTTTAACACAAAATATAATGAAACAGTGTCTCAACGGGCTGAATTAATCCGTTAGCAAATTTAGGATCATCAACGCCGATTTATGCAGTTTGGGATGATCAGAATTTAATTAATAATTTTGCGGGAGGAGTTGCGCCAACGAGTCGTTTATTAACTCAGGCTATTTTTGGAACAGAAGGAGAATTTGTCAATGATACGCCTTTGTTTGAAACGGCGTTAAATTCGTTTATTGAGTCTCAACCCTTACGGAATTTATTCTATGGAGAAACCGGAGATTCTCGCACCGCAAATCAACAAAAACTTTATCGTGCAATTCCTTATGGAAAAGATGCGGCGGCGTTTATTTTAGATGTTCGTTCGTTTAGAGATGAATCATTATTTCCGCTTCCTGATGTTCCCACAGAGGGACAAATTAATCAATTTATCGAGCAAACATTTACCCCAGATCGAACGTTATTGGGAGAAGCACAATTAGAAGAGTTGAAAAATGATTTGTTAGGTTCAGAGGCGGCGGGAATTACTTGGAAATTTGTTTTTTCTCCAGTTCCGATGCAGAATTTAGGCTTTTTCGAGGCGGAGGATCGGTGGGAAGGTTACGCAGATGAACGCAATGAGTTATTAAGGTTTATTGATGAAAATAATATTAATAATGTGGTGTTTGTTTCAGGACAAGCCAATGGTACAATTGTGAATAATCTAACTTATCAAACAGGTTTTGAACAGCCGCAAATTTCCACCAATGCCTTTGAAATTACCGTCGAACCGACTGCGGTACAGTTAGAGTTAGACAATGAACAGATAGCGGCGCCGTTTGGGGTGGCTACAGTAGCGTTAACACCGGATGATTTATTATCTCCTGAACTTAAAGATATTTATTCTGGTTTAGATCTTCGTTTTCAAAAAGATGAGTTTATTCAAGAGGTTTTAGATAATAGAATTGTTTCTTTTGGTTATGATCCGATTGGCTTAGAAGAGTCAGAAATTGATGCTGAATTAATTCAGGGAGGCTATGTAGCGGCTCATACATTTGGCTGGACTGAATTTGTCATTGATCCGCAAACTCAACAGTTACAAGTCACCGTTTATGGAATTGAACCCTATACTGAAGAGGAGGTTGAAACCATTCCGGCTGCAATTATTAATCGTCGCCCTGAAGTCGTCAGTCAATTTAGAGTTAATCCAATTTAAAATGAGTAAAATAGCAATTTTAATTAAAATTAAAACATTAATTGTGCGACTTTTAAATGAATTTAAAACTAATATATTTTACCGATATCTTATTGTAGTTTGCGTGAGGAAGAGGTAGATGTTCTCTCAAAGTCTCGCCTTAAAATTACATTGAGGATGATCACTTGAGGGGATCAATCTAATATAACACTCACGATTTCAACTTCAGGCTTGTTCACAGCAGGAACAAAAAGTAGTCGTTTCACAACTCTGTAAATGGGAACTATACCCCACGCGGTTACGTCCTTTTGATTTGGCTTTATACAAAGCACGATCCGCATCCATTAAAAGTTCTAAAGCCGAGAATTCATCATTGGGTTTCCGGCTGGCTACACCCAAACTCAGGGTTACAAATGAGCTAATTTTTGACTGTGCGTGAGGAATTTGGAGAGCCGCCACTTGCTGACGAATATGTTCTGCAATCTGCATGGCTTGTTGAGTATTTAACTGAGGAAGAATCACTGCAAATTCTTCACCTCCATAACGAGCCACAAGAAAGCTATTGGGATCGAGAATTTCTTGAACAGCTTTTTGAGTCGCGTCAGCAATTTGTTTTAAAGTGATATCTCCGGCAATATGACCATAAGTATCATTGTAAGGTTTGAAAAAATCAACATCACAGAGAATCACCGATAAGGGTTGTTGGCTACATTGTTCCCATTGTTCATAGAGATAAGCATAAAATTTACGACGGTTAGCGAGTCTAGTAAGTTCATCTAAATTTGCCAACTGTCTCAACTCTTGATTTTCAGATTGCAGTTGTTGTAACATTTGATTTTGATGCTGAATCACTTGATGTAAGCTCAAAATGGTTANGAGATAAGCATAAAATTTACGACGGTTAGCGAGTCTAGTAAGTTCATCTAAATTTGCCAACTGTCTCAACTCTTGATTTTCAGATTGCAGTTGTTGTAACATTTGATTTTGATGCTGAATCACTTGATGTAAGCTCAAAATGGTTAAATCTGTTTTAGAATTCCGGGTCAATCTTTTACGCATTGAGAACAAGATAGCTTTGAGGTTAAACATATCTGACATTTGCGATGCACTTGAACGACAAGACTTAGTATCAATGCAATTACAAAAATAAGAAGTGATGGTATTCTCGAAACCCTGTGAGAATTCAGAAGTATCCGCGTGAGGGGAAACCGTTTGAGTTGGTGACAACTTGGAAGTCATTGAGGTGATGAGCATCACATCGAATTTAGGAATTTTGGGGTTAGAGTAAGGTCAAGGGAAAAAACAGGTGGAAGTGACAGCCCCCTGTAAAAATGCCTATCCCATACACCACAGTCGATCCAGCCACACCCACGAAGATGCAGCTTCAAGTTCAAACCTTCACTGTGAACAAACGCTTTCCCTTGACGATCAGCCGGGGAACCACAACCCACTCTACGAATATTTGGCTGAAAGTCTCTCACGATGGGATCGAAGGCTGGGGAGAAGCATCGCCCTTCTCAACGGGGAGTCAGCCCCAAACCTCAGAAACGTTGGTAGCGGCGTTAGAGGAGATGATCCCGAAATTGGAAGCATTGACTCCCTTTGATCGACAACGGATCGAAGCAATTTTCAGGGACAGTCAACTTCCTTCATCGGCTTGGGCGGCGTTGGATATGGCGTTTCACGACTGGATGGGAAAAAAGCTGGGATTACCCTTGTGGCGGTTGTGGGGACTCGATCGCGATCACATTGTCCCAATTTCGGTAACAATTGGGATTAATACCCCAGAAGGTGCAAAAGCCAGAGTCAGAGATTGGTTAAATTATCTCGATGTACGGGTATTAAAGGTAAAATTGGGCAGCCCGCAAGGGATCGAAGCCGATCAAGAAATGTTGATGGCGGTGAAAACAGAAGCCCCTGCCGATGCGGTGTTGTTTGTTGATGCGAATGGCGGTTGGAATTTACCCGATGCAGTCAAAATGTGTCACTGGTTAGCGTCGGTCGGAGTAAAATATGTTGAACAACCGTTAGGGGTAGATGTTGCTTTAAAAGAACTTCCTCAACTTTATGACCAATCTCCAATACCCATTTTTGTGGATGAAAGTTGTTTTAAGAGTCGGGATATTCCTCTACTCGCTCCTTATATTCATGGTATTAATATTAAACTGATGAAATCTGGCGGTTTAACAGAAGCTTGGCGGATGATACATACTGCGAAAGCTTTTGGGTTACAGGTGATGTTTGGCTGTTATTCTGATAGTTGTTTGGCAAATACTGCCGCTTCTCATCTGGCACCGCTAGCTGATTATCTAGATTTAGACTCTCACTTGAATTTAATTGATGATCCCTTTACAGGTGCAACGGTGAAACAAGGCTGTTTAATTCCGAATGATTTACCAGGGTTAGGGGTTAGAAAATCCGTGAACAGTTAGGATAATTGATGAATCATCCCTACCCATGAAAAGATTACAGCTTAAGGGAAACGCGATCTATAGATCTTGTGTACAACGCCTCTCGTTCTACTGAGATATACAGTTGTTTTTATTGATGTGTTTATAGATCCCCAACCCCTTCATATCACACCTTTTGCTAAAATAGCAACAGTTTTGTAATAAAATTATATATAATAAGATGTCTTTCAGTCTATCAACTGATGGCGTGGAAAATCTCTACTGGCTTCACAAAATTCAAACCACAGACCGATCGGTTGTTGGGGATAGGGCTTTTTACTTGGGTCATTTAATCCAACGGGGTTATCCAGTCCTTCCTGGCTTTGTGGTGAGTGCGAAAATCTATGGTGAGTTTTTGGAAACGATAGACTGGCTAGAACCGCTCTTCGTTGATTTTCCGACTTCTTCATTACATATTGATGTCAACAATCCTCGACAATTGCAGGCGATCGCCCAACGGATTCGTCATCAAATCATCACATCAAAATTATCTTCTCAATTGAGATCGACATTGCAATCTGGCCTACAAACAATCAACGCTCAAGCGGTGATGTTTCATCCAGATTTAATATTGCCCTCAGTACCCACGAGTGGATTATTTGATCCAGTGATCAGTTGGACAACAATTGATGGGATTGAATTGGGGTTAAAACAAGCCTGGGCTGAATTATTTCGAGCAAGAAATTTATTATACTGGCAACGCAAGGGAGTCAAACTCGAACAACTCAAACCAACGGTTCTAGTACAATCAATCCCCCAGGCGATCGCTTCCGGTTCAATTCGCATCGATGCTGAATTTTGGGAAATTCGAGCCACTTGGGGTTTAGAATTGGCAATCTTATGGGGACAAACCCACCCCGATCATTATCAAATTCATCCGCAAACCCGAGAAGTCCAACAACAACGACTGGGTTACAAAACCATTACCTACCGTTTAAAATCATCCGAAACCCGAGAATTTAGCGATTTAGACAGTCAATGGACAGGGTTTGCTCAATCCTCCCTATCCCCCTTGAAAAGCCCTGTAGAGGCCAAATTGTTGAGTCCTGAAGAACATCAGGAACCCGTCCTCAAACCCGCTCAACTGCAATCCTTAATCGAGTTAATCGAACCGATCGCAACAGATCTCGGAACATCTGGGTTGATCGAGTGGACATTCTGTGAGTCCTGCGAATTTTACATCTCTCAAGTCTGCATTCTCGATAGTTGTTTAATCGCCCAAGATCAGCCCGTTGTTGACTCGGAGCCATCTTCTGCTGATCTCAAAGGAATAGCCGCTTCCGCAGGACAAAGGCTGGGGAAAGCCTATATTCCGACAGCTTCTGGAGTTCAAACCCATCTATTTCCAACGGGATCAATTTTAGTCGTTCCCACGATCACACCCGAGTTGCTTCCTCTGCTGAAACACGCTGGCGGTTTAGTCACAGAACAGGGCGGAATGACTGGACATGGTGCAATTTTAGCGCGAGAACTGGGAATTCCGGCTGTGATTGGTGTACCCAGTGCCACTGAGCAGATTAAAATGGGAGAATCTCTGCTCGTTGATGGCGATCGCGGAGAAGTTCATCGGATTCAAGACCCGAATATGACGACAGATCAGAACTCATCTATCTGGAAGACAAAACCCCATTTTTCTCAAGATATTTTACGGGTTCCGATTGCGACGCAATTAATGGTGAATCTGAGTCAATCCAGTTCTTTAGAGCGACTAAAAGATTTACCGATTGATGGGATAGGCTTAGTCCGTTCGGAACTAATGGCGTTAGATGTATTAGGCTCTGCGATCGCTTCTGTTGATTTTAGTCAATTCTTACAACCTCAGTATCAGTCCCAATTTATTGAGACAATGACTGAAGCACTCCAACGTTTAGCGGCGACGATCGCTCCCCATCCTCTATTTTACCGCGCTCTAGACTTGCGAGACTTTCATCAAGAAGTTAGACCTTTATGGGGAGCGGAGAATTCTGAACTCGCGGTTTTAACTCGTTCCTCTAACTGTGAACACCACAGTCCCAAACTCTATTCAACGTTATTTGAGTTAGAACTGGCTGTTTTATCTCAGCTCTACCAGTCTGGTTGTGATAATATTCGTCTGATTTTACCCTTTGTTCGTTCTGTTGAGGAGTTTTCGATTTACCGTCACTGTATTGAAAAAACCGGGTTAACCCATAATCCTCGGTTTCAAATTTGGATCATGGCGGAAGTTCCATCCGTAATCTTTTTACTGTCCGACTATATCAAAGCGGGAGTGCAAGGGATTTCCATTGGAACCAATGATTTATGTCAATTTATTCTCGGGATTGATCGCAATCAAACTCACCCGCCTGCTCATTTAAACGCACTTCATCCGGCGATGCTGAAAGCGATTCAACAATTAATTTCAACGGCAATAACAGCTAAAATTCCCTGTTCAATTTGTGGGGATGCTCCGGTTTTATATCCTGAACTGATTGAACATTTAATCCGATGGGGTGTCACCTCTATTTCGGTGAATCTTGATGCCGTCGAAAAAACCTATTTAGCGATCGCTCGGGCGGAACATTTACTGATGTTAGAACATTCTCGTTTCAACACCATAGAGTAGACAGAGAGGGGTTTTTACCTAACCCAACTCCCTGCTTGTCTGTCTTTTTATCTCTTAGTTTTCCACCCGAGAAATAACTTCTTCAGGCGATAAATTCCCAAAGATGACTGACATAATCCCCGGTAAATATTTATCCATGCTCGTCACATTCGAGTAGACTAAGTGCTTCACCAAGGTTGAGGAGAGGCGATCGCCTTCGACATCTAAACTGGTTTTATAGCGAATCTCTCCATCATAGAAATTCATTTCAAAGTTGCCGATGACAATCCCATAATTTATCATCGTCAGAAAGGTTGCTATGCTATAGCGTTTGTGGTCAGGGACTTTCACCGGAAAAACCGAATAGACACTCAGTTGTTTTTCTTCTTCACGGGCGATCATGTAGCAGTCAAATCTGCCATTTTTCCCTTCTATTCCTAATGCTAAAACCCGGCGATGTTCAATCTCTTTAAAGACCCAACCATCTTCATCAAAGAACTCGAGCAGGGTATCAAACAAAGGTTTGTCTGTCAACTCTTCCTTCGAGACTATTTCTGGATTTTGTTCTGAAGCAATCATAATTCTATCTATCTCCTAAAACCCTTCTTACTGTTGGTTTAAACAAGGAATTCAAATTTTTTTATTGTCCGGTGCTAGCATATCATCTTTCACCTTATTCGACTTCGGTTCAAGGTAGATCATATTACTCACTTCATAGTAAACTGGCCAATAAAAACCAACTTGACTGTAAGTGAG
>NZ_LATL02000340.1 GCF_000972705.2 Limnoraphis robusta CS-951
TATCAAATTGATTTGCCCAAATTGCATTTTCCATTTCAGATGCAAGGCGACCCGAAAGTTTAACATAATTATTGGGATCACGATAGGGAACAGCCGGAACCGTTCTAACTTCTGCCCCTAATGTTCTTAATAAATCGATTTTTTCTTGGGATTGAGTTTCGGGAATAATAATCAAACATTTGTAACCCTTGGCATTACAAATATGAGCTAAACCAATACCTGTATTCCCTGCTGTTCCTTCAACAACAGTTCCTCCCGGCTTGAGTAAACCCTTTTCTTCCGCATCTTTAATAATATAAAAGGCAGCCCGATCTTTAACCGAACCACCGGGATTTAAAAACTCGGCTTTCCCTAAAATTTCACAACCTGTTTGTTCACTAAAACTATTGAGTCGAATCAGGGGAGTATTACCAACTGTTTCGACAAAACCATCTTTAATATCCATCATACTTGATTAAATTTAAGTTGTCTTATTTTCTGAGGTTTGGTGGGTCAAATCTTTTAGCCTTTTTGTTATTAAACAACATCAATCGGTTTGACCCACCCTACTGAAAGATTGAACTATTTATCGGGTTGAGGAGTCATCCGCAAGTAGGGTTTAACTTCGGTGTATCCCTTGGGAAACTTCTGTTTTAATTCTTCGGGATCTTTGAGTGAAGGAACAATTACACAATCGTCTCCATCTTTCCAGTCTGCGGGAGTCGCCACTTGATAATTATCAGTTAATTGTAAAGAATCAATCACCCGTAATATTTCATCAAAGTTGCGTCCGGTACTGGGGGGATAGGTCAGGGTAAGACGGAGTTTTTTGTTAGAATCTATCACAAAAACGCTACGGACAGTCACAGCAGCGTTAGCGTTGGGATGAATCATGTCATAGAGATCAGACACTTTGCGATCCGCGTCCGCCAAAATGGGATAATTAATATTGGTGCTTTGCGTTTCGTTAATATCACCAATCCAGCCTTTGTGAGATTCAACATCATCGACACTCAGGGCGATGACTTTAACATTGCGTTTGTCAAATTCAGGCTTGAGTTTGGCGACGGTACCGAGTTCAGTGGTACAAACGGGAGTGTAATCGGCGGGGTGAGAAAATAGAACAACCCAACTGTCACCCGCCCAGGTGTAGAAGTCGATATCACCTTCAGAGGAGGCTTGCGTGAAGTTAGGGACTGTATCTCCTAATCGCAGTGTCATAGCTGATTTCCTGTGATGTTTCGTGAGGAATGTGATTATACTGTCATAATACCCCGGTTTTCCGACCGGAATTTTGCTGTTTTTAAATCTTCACATAATTTTAAGGTCCCAGGACGATTAAAATAAAGTATCCAGTTGTCAAAACTAAATCAGGGAGAAGCCTATAGTGTTAAAACTGCTCATTGCTTTAATTCACGCTATCCAGCCGTTTATTGTCCCCTTGTGTTTTGTATCTGCCTGGGGATTGATCATTCTGTTGGTTTGGAGTCTGGGGTCTGCGATCTTTGATACCACGCGACGCGCCCAACGAATGCACCAAATTCCTTGTGCTGATTGTGCATACTTTACTAAAGATTATCATCTTAAATGTCCTGTACGACCTACAATTGCTTTATCGGAAGAAGCGATTGATTGTCCTGATTTTTGTCCGATTGGGGGACGTTATTCTTGATTTAGGCGCAAGCTTTTGGGCGCAAGCCGCAGCGCCCCTACAGATATTAAAAATTAGTCTTCGGTTTCAAAGATATCGAGTTGTTCCATTGATGTGCTTTTATTGGTTTGTTTTTTGATGCCTTTTCTCAGTCCAATGGCGATTTTACTATGTTGTTCGATTTGACGCATCACTTGTCTGGCCCGTTGAATCACAACATCAGGTAAACCCGCTAACCGTCCGGCTTCTATTCCATAGGATTTGTCTGCACCTCCCGGTTGAACTTGATGTAAAAAGACGATTTTATCGGGTAATTCTTTCACTGTGACTTGGTAATTTGCCACATTGTCTAAAATAGACGCTAACTCGTTTAATTCGTGATAATGGGTGGCAAAAATCGTCTTCGCTTGAATTTCGGTTGCTAAATATTCTGCGACTGACCAAGCAATCGAAAGTCCGTCAAATGTTGCCGTTCCTCGGCCAATTTCATCCAACAAAACAAGGGATTTGTTCGTCGCATGATTGAGAATATTTGCCGTTTCATTCATTTCAACCATAAAGGTTGATTGACCTGTAGCTAAGTCATCCACCGCCCCAACTCGTGTAAAAATGCGATCGCAAAGACTCAATTTTGCTGAACTTGCAGGAATAAAACTTCCCATTTGTGCCATGAGTTGAATTAAACCAATTTGTCGTAAATAACAGCTTTTTCCGCTCGCATTCGGGCCTGTTAAAATGATTAAATCAGGATAAGAATAGGGTGGAATTTCTGTGTTTTCTGTATGATTTTCTATACTTCCTAACTGAGCGGTATTCGGCACAAAAAATCCGGGCGGAAGTAACTTTTCTACAACTGGATGTCGCCCATCAATAATTTTGAGTTCTCGTCCTTTTACCATCTCTGGACGACAATACCCTTGACGATCAGCGACTTCTGCTAATCCACATAATACATCAATTGCAGCGATCGCCCGTGAAACATTCCGAATAATATCAGTATATTCTGCAACTTCTGAACGCAGTCTGACAAAGATATCATATTCGGCTTGGTTTAAATCTTCTTTAGCGGTTAAAATTCTGACTTCTCGTTCTTTGAGTTCCGGCGTAATATATCGTTCTTCGTTGGTTAAGGTTTGTTTGCGAAGATAATCATCGGGGGCGAGTTCTGCTTTACCGCGACTAATACTGATATAATATCCAAAGGCTTTATTATATCCAACCTTTAATGTAGCAATTCCGGTGCGTTCTCGTTCTTGAACTTCTAAATTAGCAATCCATTGTTGATCATCTGTCGCTAAACTCCGCATTTCATCAAGGTTTGCATCCACGCCCGAACGAATTAATCCCCCTTCTTTGAGATGAATGGGGGGAGATTCTACTAAATAATTATGAATTTTTTCAGCAATTTTTTCTAAGGATTGGGGAAGATTTTGTAAGGCTTTGAGATAGGGAGATTTGGCTTGTTCTGCTAAGGCGGCTAACTGCGGTAATTTCGCTAAAGAATCAGCGAGAGAGACTAAATCTTTGGCGTTAGCGGTATTATTTCCGACTCGTCCTGTTAAACGTTCAAGGTCATAGATTTGTCGGAGAAGCTGTTGAAAATCTTGTCGGAGTTGATGATTATTTACGAATTCTTGGATCGTATCATGTCGAGCGCGAATGCCTTTAAGATCGAGTAAAGGTTGTAATAACCACCGTCGTAACGCCCGACTTCCCATTGGGGTGTTTGTTTTATCTAATGCCCATAAGAGAGAACCATATAAAGTGTTATCTCTAACTGTTGTGGTAATTTCTAAATTGCGGCGACTTTGATGATCTAGAATTAAATAATCACTGAGCGTATAAGTGCGAGGACGTTGTAGAGAAGTCGTGTTATGTTTTTGGGTATCTTCTAAATATTCTAATAAACCGCCTGCTGCACGCACACTGAGGGGAAGATGTTCACAACCAATTCCTTCGAGAGATTTGAGTTGAAATTGTTGTAAAACTCGGGGGCGGGCTTCACCCAAAGAAAAGGGCTTTTGCGATCGCAATGAATAACAAAAACACCGGGGTAAACAGTCGGGGAGTTCGTGATCACTTTCTCCAGGTTTCAGCATTTTACTGATATCAGGTGCATTCACCGGAACCAACACCTCAGACGGTTGCAACCGCATTAATTCTTGTGTAAGCTGTTCTAAATTAACTGACTGGGTGATCAGAAATTCTCCTGTAGAAATATCAGCATAGGCTAACCCCCAATGTTCACCTGCAATCACAAGAGCCGCTAAATAATTATTTTGGCGGCCTTTGAGCATATTATCATCAGTCAGCGTGCCAGGAGTGAGGACACGGGTGACTTCTCGCTTCACCTGTCGTTTTTCTTTGGCGGCGATGGCTGCATCTTCAACTTGATCGCAAATAACAACGGCATAGCCTTTTTCTAGGAGGGTACTGCTGTAGCGATAAACGTGTTCGTGGGGAACTCCCGTCATCGGAACTCGCCCGACTTCTTTTCCGGCGGCTTTGGTGGTTTGCATGAGTTCAAGTTCATGGGCGATGGTGACTGCATCTTGAAAAAAGCACTCAAAGAAGTCGCCCACCCGAAAAAACAATAAAGCATGGGGATATTGTTCTTTGACTTCCAGATATCGCTGCATCATTTCCGACAGTTTGCTGCGATCGAGTTGTCGGTAGTCAGCGTTGGGGTATTCTTCCGGTGGAGTAGATGCAGGGGTGGGATCAGTCATAGCAGGTTTGAAACTCTTAGCAGGACGCTACCCTTATTAACTTTACCGCGATTGTCACCCCCCTTTGCAAATTTGTTCAACTTTTTAGGGGTGATGATTGAGACAAATTTGGGGTATAACCGATACATTTTTGCTAACGTTTGCTAACAAACACATAGGTTGAGAGATTCTCTCAGCCAGGGCGTATCAACCAATGCCCGTAG
>NZ_LATL02000341.1 GCF_000972705.2 Limnoraphis robusta CS-951
GAGGGTTTTTACTCTAGCGCTTCTGCAATTTCCGTCGGTGTTGGGTTACGACCATATTTTTGGACGAGATCCCGTTGAACTCTCTTGATTTTGTTCAGTTTTTCGGTGATATGGATCGGTAAACGAATCGTTCGACCATTTTGAGCGATCGCCCGAGTAATGGCTTGTCGAACCCACCAGTAAGCGTAGGTGGAGAATTTATAACCCCGCATGGGGTCAAATTTTTCGACTCCTCGCTCTAAACCGAGGGTTCCTTCTTGAATTAAATCCAAGAATTCCATGTTGCGCTTTTGGTATTTTTTGGCGATTGAAACGACTAAACGTAGGTTCGCTTCGATCATTTTTTGTTTGGCGCGACGACCGCTAACAATGACTTTATCAAGTTCCTCTTCCGTTAATTCGACTTCTTTCGCCCACTCGGTTTTTGTGGGTTCGTGACCCAGTGTTTTCGTCAGTTGATCTTTAGCTTCCAACTGCTTCATCATGTGTTGAACTTGCTTGCCGAAGTGAATTTCTTCTTCTTGAGTCAGCAAGGGAACACGACCAATTTCATGCAGATAAGTCCGCACGGTGTCTGCTGAAACCCCTGGTCGAGTGTTCCGTTTGATGGATTGATCTTTTTTGAGATTGTTTACCTTAGCCATGATTTTAAATTAAACTCCCTTAACAGAATCAAAATGGGTAGTGAGTCTACTCGACTGATCAACAATGAGTAGGAAAGAACGTCAGAGTTGGTTCTCTTTTAAACTGGTAGAAAGNGATAAGTCCGCACGGTGTCTGCTGAAACCCCTGGTCGAGTGTTCCGTTTGATGGATTGATCTTTTTTGAGATTGTTTACCTTAGCCATGATTTTAAATTAAACTCCCTTAACAGAATCAAAATGGGTAGTGAGTCTACTCGACTGATCAACAATGAGTAGGAAAGAACGTCAGAGTTGGTTCTCTTTTAAACTGGTAGAAAGTCTAACCCTGTGGGATTTCTACTCTATGTTTTGACAGGGGAGCCGGAACGCTCGACAGGCTGCGATAGTATCTCAGGTTCCCTCCCGTAATCGTTTAACTCAATTTTATTAGACGACCGTAGTACGATGTAAGTTCAATTGGCAATCAATATGTAATTGGCTTGCGCTTCAAGAGTCTGATCGTTCCTCGACTTCCGAGAAGCTATTCGACTGCAACAACCCCCGCTTTTCCCTCGGTTGGATTTTGTTCCAACTAGAAATCTGTTTCTCCTTTACTTCCCTTTACATTATTACATGAATAATGGGGGATGAGTCAAGCTATTCATTGTTCGGTTTTCTGTGTAAATCATCCTCTATCTTTACTCTATCTTTACTTACTATCATGCCCAGAAACAGTTGAAATCTATCAGAAGAATGAATGCGAGAAAACCGAACTATTTTCTGCTTGTTTTCCTCACACAATCCGTATTTACACTGAAGATCTGAACCTCCTCACCACTGTTACCAATATCTTGGAACTTTGAGTGCTAAACATCCCGCTCTGATTTGGGGAGAACGTGATCCTCTCCAAAAACAGGGATGTGAACAATCAGCAATCGGCTTTTAGCTTTTCGGATACAAGTTAGGGTTTGAACGGTTGAAATGTACCTGATCACCTGAAAACGTCTCCAAAATTGACAGATCGCACTGAAGGCCATGACAGCAGAATGGATCAACAGAAAAAAGCATTATACCTTAATATTGAATTTTTGACCTGAGCAAATTGCAAATTTTTTGAACTAAGCCTCTACCGCCTTGAGTATCCCCTTTCTCCAGACCGACTTGATCGCCGGATCAGGAAGCTTAATTTCATCTACAAGAATATTCGGTGGTTTTCGGGCTAGGGTTCGATCGCACTGACACCGACAGCATCACCCCAGATATTTATCTGGTACGATAGCGATCCAAAAACCAATCCCCGATCACAATCGGCCAAATTCCTGTAATCGGAATATTCACCGCCTTTAATACAATCACCATTGTCACCCGTCCCACTTCCGGAATTCCCAGCCTAGCAATAGTGACCCAAGTTGCCGCTTACGAAAATCAAAATCNGGGCTAGGGTTCGATCGCACTGACACCGACAGCATCACCCCAGATATTTATCTGGTACGATAGCGATCCAAAAACCAATCCCCGATCACAATCGGCCAAATTCCTGTAATCGGAATATTCACCGCCTTTAATACAATCACCATTGTCACCCGTCCCACTTCCGGAATTCCCAGCCTAGCAATAGTGACCCAAGTTGCCGCTTACGAAAATCAAAATCATTTTTCTCTGAATGTTATTAACGGTTTTTGTATTGTTGTATAATACACCTCAACTATTCGTAAAATAGGATGCACTTTGGTATTTCTTAATCTGTTGTCAGAGAATTACCCCCAGGCGAGAGAGATGCCTTCGGGTTAGTGATCTCAAGCTCCTGTCAATGAGGCTTTTTCTGAAGTTGGACGCTTAGACTGAGAGTGAACTCACTTCTAGCTCTAAGGCGGCGTGAAAATTCTCAGTTCTAAAATCTCAACTGAAATCCGAGATTTCCAAAAAATGGACGGAGGGTATAACTTTTCCTTTACCCATCGATCATCAAGTTAAAACATTAGGGGTTTAAAATTCCTTTGGAGAGGAACAAAAAGCTCTGGAAAACCGCAAGACTTTCAGTTGGGAAAACTCACCCCAAATTAGGTTGTCAAACGGATGCAATTTAAGCTAAATTAGAATCAAGAATAGGAGAATACGAATCAACTTTTCGCGATTGGAGTTCAGCTCACTCTCCACCTCACCACCCGTTTCTGATTCGATGCAGTGGTGGTTTGTCTCTTGGAATGTTAATCGCAGTCCAAAAACTTGCGAAAGACAGGCTGACCTGGTACTACGGCCCCTGATATCTGTCTGATTCCGTTCAATCACAGCGAAGGGAATCAACACAGAGACTCAAAAAAGAAAACAGGGGAGACCCAGTAAGTTTTTTGTCCAATTCCTATAGTCTTCATCCATAGTCCTTGTACCCCTACTCGTTTTTTCCGGGTTGGGGATATTGGGAGATGAAGATAAAATCTCTATTTTAAATTCCTGTATTCCTTGAACTTTGAGAATGCTTTTTGAAAGATGACTGTTACCACTTCCCCACCCCCAAAAGTTCTGCTTCCCTCTGAACCCAAAATCCTCTCCCTTTCTCCTTCCTCTACTCATTTCCTCAATCGTTGGCGTCCCTCTCCCGAATCCCTCGTGTTCATTTCCGCCTTATTAGTGGGTGGAGGTTCAGGACTCTTAATGGTATTATTTCATACCCTGATTAACTTCTTCTATAGCCTCAGCTTTGAGGGATTAATGAGTCTAATTTACACCTGGGGAGCCTGGACACTCGCCTTAATTCCCGTTTTAGGCGGCTTAATGATTGGAGTAATGCGTTGGCTGTTTCCTAAAATTTTGGGACAGGATTTTTCCACCCTATTAACCAACGCGAGAGTACAAGATATCACGCCTTTACGACCCTTCGTTAAAATGTTAGCTGCCGCTATTTCTTTGGGAACAGGCGCCTCATTAGGGCCAGAAAGTCCCAGTGTAGAAATTGGTTCTCACGTTGGAATTTTATACGCTCAATTTTTTCAAGTTTCCCAAGAACGTTATCGCTTATTATTAGGTGCAGGAGCAGCAGCCGGACTCGCGGCGGGTTTTAATGCTCCAATTGCGGGTGTTTTTTTTGCTTTAGAAGTGGTACTCGGAGCAACATTTTTCACAGCTCCAGCCACCAGTTTAATTTTGCTCTCTGCCGTTTTTTCTTCGATTGTTTCTCGTATTTTTTTAGGCGCTCATCCGGCTTTTATTTTACCGGATTATCAAGTTATTAGTTCTTGGGAATGGATATTTTATGTCGGTTTAGGTGTACTGGCGAGTTGTGTCTCTTTAGCTTATACCCAGGGTATTAAATGGATGCGAGCTTGTTTTCAGGGAGAGATTCGCTATTTAAGTTTTTTGGGTAAAATTCCACCTTTCTTGAAACCGGCTTTGGGTGGAATAATCATTGGCTTAATCGCGCTCAAACTTCCTCAAACGTTAGGGGTTAGTTATCAAACCCTGGAAATCATCTTACAAGGTGAAAGATTTCCCCTATTATTATTAGGTTTACTGTTAATCTTTAAATTAATTGCAACGACAATTAGTCTAGGGAGTGGTTTTGTTGGGGGTGTCTTTGCACCTGCGATGTTTTTGGGAGCTTGTTTAGGAGCAATTTATGGTCATGTATTGGGGTTAATTTTACCCTCTGATTTTGTTGAAATTTCCCCCCCTGCCGCTTATGCAACAGTGGGAATGGCAGCAGTTCTAGCCAGTAGTGTCAGAGCGCCACTAACGGCGATTTTACTCTTGTTTGAAATGACTCGCAACTACTTGATTATTTTACCCTTAATGGTAACAGTCGGGGTGAGTATTGCGGTGATGGATTGCATTAAAGCAAAAAGTTCTGTGGCGGGTTTAAATTTGCAACAAATGGGAATGAATTTAGCCCAGCAAAACGAACAAGAAATTTTGCAAAAAGTTCCTATTGCAACACTCATGGATTTCTCTTATTTAACCTTGTTAGACTCCATTTCTTTGATCGAAGCAGGTCAGAAAATGATTCAAGCAAAATGTCATACCGCGTTAGTGGTTGATGAAACCAAACTCTTAGTCGGTGTGATTACCTTAGCAGATATTAAGCGAAATCTGATACAAATACAGTCAATTTTGAGTGAAAAAGCAAATTTTGAGCATACTTTAAGCGAAATGAACTTAAAGATTGGCGAGATTTGTACCTCAGAAATTCTCTATGTTCATCCAGAAGATTCAGTCAGTGAAGCCTTTGAACAAATGAGAGTCCGAGGTCTTTTTCTACTTCCTGTTGTTCATCCCGATAACCCGCGTAAAATAATCGGTGTTCTCGATAAAAACAAAATGACTCTAGCCAGTGATTTAGTCTCAACTCAGACTGTATTGGTTCCCTATTCTACCGTACAAAATTAAACGGAAACTGACATCTCAAAAACCCGGTTTATATCGCTATCCGGGTTTTTAATCTCCACTAATACCGCTTTGCTTCTCTATTGTAGATTACCCAATTAAACGGAAACTGACATCCCAAAAACCCGGTTTCTGTCAGAAACCGGGTTTTTAATCTCCAATCGAATAGAATTTAAAACCCTAAATCATCCATCGCTGATGCTGCGGCTTCAAACAGTTCCTCATCCGGCATTTCTTCCCAAGCTGTATCACCAATTTCGCGATAAAATTGTTCATCATAGGCACGAGTGCGAATCACCACAGGCATGGGAACCGCATGACCTAAGACTAACGCCTGTTGTTTAGAGTCTAATTTCGACAAAACTGAACGTAAATTTTGACCGCCTGAAACCCCAGTAAAAATCGCATCAATATCTTTATCATCATTCAATAAAGCGGTGATTCTTGTGCCAATTTGTGACATGACTTCCGCATCAATTCCTGATGGTCTTTGGTCAACCACTAACAGCGTCACAAAATATTTTCGCATCTCTCTGGCAATAGTACCAAAAATCGTTGAACGGACAATGGCAGAATCTAAGAAACGGTGTGCTTCTTCTATCGTAATCACCAAAGGTGTTGGTCTATCGACGGGATTTTTAGACGAAAGAAATCGATCAGCTTTGCGAACATAAGAGGCATGAATTCGACGAGTAATCATATTCGTCACCAACATATAAGATAGCATATCCGACTGAGTTCCAAACTCAACAATCACATTTTTTCCGGCATCTAATGACTGCAAAATTCGGTCAATATAATTAAACGGAGAAGTCGGACGCATATATTTTAAATTCTCCATCCGCAACAGTTTTCGCTGAAGCGACATAATAGACCCTTTGTGACCCCGCCTTTCATCACAAAACAGTTGAATTTCCTCATTCGTCATCGATAATAATTGAGAAATCCAAGACTTCCCAAATTCACTGCGGAGAATATTGGCACTATCTAAACTCGCCTCAGATAGATTTAACTCACGCTGCACTAAGTTAATATCTTCAACTTCAATTTGATCATAACTCAAATACAATTCTTGAGCATCTCTTACTCCTCGCCGTTTCGTTGATTCGGGGTCAAGGGTATAGACTTCAACTCGTTCAGGAAACAGTTGACGTAAACCTTTAACCGTATTGAATTTNTTCAACTTCAATTTGATCATAACTCAAATACAATTCTTGAGCATCTCTTACTCCTCGCCGTTTCGTTGATTCGGGGTCAAGGGTATAGACTTCAACTCGTTCAGGAAACAGTTGACGTAAACCTTTAACCGTATTGAATTTTTTACCCTCAGAAACCGCTTCCCAACCATATTCGGAGTGCATATCAAAAATAAGATTAACAGCCGCTTGTTTTTTGATAATTCCCGATAATAATAGCCGGGTTAAAAACGATTTCCCCGTCCCTGATTTACCAAAAATCCCGTTACTGCGTTCAACCATTCGGTCTAAATCCACACAGACGGGAACATCCATATCAATGGGTTTACCGATAGCAAAATTACGACGATGGGGGTCATCTTCCCAGCCAAAAATCACCCTAAAATCGCGTTCGCTGGCTTCATAAACCTGGGAAAAATGAGTGGGAATAGTTTTTACCGGGAGAAGTTGAATATCGCTGTTTGTATTGGTTTGAAAGGAAGCAAGGGTTAAATGACCATTCTTTTGATTGTCTTGTTGTTGTTCGAGTTGGCGACGAACCATTTCTTCTGATTGTACATCCGCCTGATTTAGCATTAACATCGGGGTTAATTCTATGGTGCCATAGGTGCTATTTCCTGCGAGAATGGCTTGCAAAAAATCATCACTGGGTTGCGGGGGATTGGCTAATATTCGCAGATTATTGGTTCCCAAAGAAACATCTGTCAAGAGACAGAAAAAATGCGATCGCAAACCGCGCACGACTAAAAATTTCCCGACTCTCATATCTTCGACAGAGATATCAGCATTGAGTCGAACTTCTAAGCCTTTGGTGAGGGAACCTTGAATAACGGAACCGAGGGGTTGTTCTGTGGTCATCGATTTATAATTGATCAGGTGTTTGTTGGCAGTTACTCAGGTGAAGGGTGAACGTGTTTATCCAAGCTAACCTCTATCTACTATCTAATATTATGATATTTTCGTCAACCTTTTCACCGATAACCCGATCAATTTCGATAGATTTCTAGATTTCAACAAGCAAGACGCTTGCATGATTCTGGTTTAAAGTGAGAAATGACTTAAGAAGAAACCACTGTTAAAGGTTTTGGAAGGGATATTCCTAATTGTTGGTATTCTGCAATTAAAAGTTCTAAAACTTCTTCTGCATTCTTGAGTGCTTCTGCGTAGGTTTCTCCGTGTGTATGAGCGTAGGGGCCAAACTCGGGCAAACTCACTACATATTTTTGGTCTTCATCTGACCATTGGATAAAAATACTATAATGATGATTCATCACTTTTTATAGATATCTCCTCTAGTCCCTATTGTGTAAATTTAAATTTCAGCAGAATCAATATCGACTAGAAAGACAATTCTAATTTTACCAATACGCAGTCGATAAAATCATTCCCAATTTCCCCTCATTTTTTTGATGTCAAGTTCTGTAAAAGGAATAATCCCCTGTTCCTCAACAAAAGTCAGGATTTGATTGAGTTTTTCTCCTATTTTCGCCGAGTCTTCAAGATTTGCCTTTTATAAAAATTTAATCGCGTTCTTACGAAATTTTATGCCCCTGTTTCACCCAATCTGTCATATCAACTGATTCTTCATCTTCATAGTCAGACGGTGAACCAAACATTTCATCTAGTTCTTTTTGTTCTTTTTCACTGACGTAGGGAATCAAAGTCTGAGAAATTGACATACTCCCCACGAATAAACTCGGGGGATTCTTAGCTAATGCTAATTCTTGGTTCATCGACACGACTTGTTAAATCGGATTTCTCCTCATTAACAGAGGTCGAAGTCACGCCCTCGCTTTCCCTCGGAAGAGGCAGATTCCGAATGCCCTTCGGTACTGTATTGATTAAACTCAGTCCCTAAAATACTCATACCTTTTTTCAAGATATTTAGCGCGGCGTTAGTATCGCGGCAAATCTCTGTCTTGCATTTAGGACATTTGTGAGTGCGGGTACTGAGTGATTTTTTTACTCTAAAATCACAGTTAGAACAATCTTGAGATGTGAAGTTTGGACTAACAGAAACTACCGCTTTGTCCCATACTTTTCCAAAATAGTCTAACCATTGGGTGAATTGATACCAACTCGCATCGGAAATCGACTTAGCCAAATGATGGTTCTTGACCATATTTTGTATTTTGAGATCTTCGTACACCACGACATCGTTAGATGCCACTACGCATCGGGCTAACTTTACAGCCCAATCTTTACGCTGGCGTTGAACCTTTAGATGGCATTTCCCAAGTCTTTTTCGTGCTTTATGGTAGTTGTTTGATTGAGGTTTTTTACTTTTGACAAACTTTCTAGACAGTTGTCGTTGTAGCTTTTTGATTCGTTTTTCAGCCTTCCTCAAATACTTTGGATGGATTGCTGCATTGTCGTTTTGGTCTTTATAGAAGTAGTTTAAACCTAAATCTAAACCGACTACATTCCCTGTATAAGTTCCAGGCTCGGAACGATTAGCATCAAAACAAAATTGTGCATAATGCCCATCAGCTCGCCTAACAACTCTGACCCGATTAATGTTTAAGGTTAGCAGGTCTTTTCTAACTTCTGAATTACAGAAAATAGAAAATTTTCCCGCTTTGAAACCATCTGTAAAATTAATCGATTTACAATCACTTGAAAGTTTGTAGCCTGTGGTTTTATATTCCACTGAACGACAATACTTTTTGAATTGAGGATAGCCTTTTTTCTTGGCTCCCTCTCTGCAACGACGGTAGAAGCTAGATATTGAATTCCAAGCTCTCTCGCCCGAGGCTTGACGTGCCATCGAGTTGAGTTTCTTGGCAAAAGGAAATTCTTTCGCCAACTCTTTACATAGTCGAGAGATACGAGATTTATCTACATCCCGTTCATCTCGCCATAGTCTAACTGCCTTGTTGTCGGGTAGGAGAGCATACGTCGCCGCATCTCTCCCCCCTAAGAACCGGACTTGACAGTTTCCCATCATCCGGCTCAAGCCTCCAGAGTCTCAGAACATTTACCCGTATGTACGTGCTTGTGGCAGGTGAGGTGTAGGTGGACTAGGTTGTCTTCCCTGTTAGTACCCCCATCCTTTACTTGCACTTTATGGTGGGTGTGTAGCTTTTCTCCATTAAACAGGTGTTCACCGCATATTGGGCATTTCCAGCTTTGGTTTTGGGCTACTTTAAATAGCTTTGAACCTCTTGCAAAGTATGTTTTCCCGTAGTTGGTTCTACGTTTTTCCCAGTATTCGGTTAGTTTGGGGTCGTCGGGGGATGCTGTTCCCTTGATTTTGACGTGACGGGTTATTGGTAAGTCTCCGAGCTTCGTTAGGATTAGGTTTTTCTTCTTCCCATTTCTATCTTCGACTATTGCGTGAAAGCTCCATTTCCTGCCATTAGCGGTGATGAAATACTTCCCTGCTACCCACTTCTTCCCCTTGCTTGGATGTCTGCTTAGTGACCATTTCCAGATTGCCTGGAAAATTTGGTGGTCAACATAGCTGAACACTTCGCTACTTACCCCGTGTTTATAGTAGTTTCNCTTTTTCCTTTTGAGGTTTTACTAGACAGCTTCCCTGGAAGTGGCGGACATTGAACCCCAAAAAATTGAATCCTTGTTCTACATGAACAATATTGGTTTTATCCTCATTTAACTCCAGTCCTCTTGTTTTGAGGAGTTCCTTTACCGAGGGAATTATTTCCTCAATATCTATGAGAGTTTCGGCGGTGATGATGAAGTCGTCAGCGTATCTGACGAATCCATATTTAGGCGCTCTAGGAGACTTGTTCTTCCCTTGCCTTTTCTTGAATTGACTTAGGAATTGCTCGATTCCATCCAGCGCTATGTTAGCCAGTAGAGGAAAAATTAGCCGAAAAGTAATGGACAGTCCTGTCTGGACTCACCGCCGGATGCGTTTCGGTTTGACCCGGTCACGGAGCAACTCTTCATTGATGCTGTGAACAAAGCCCGAGCAGATCATGGGCTCAGCACCTTAAGCGTGCGACCCGGGCTCCGTCCGGCAGCGCGGTTTCATAGTCTCGATATGGGGCTCAATGATTTCTTCAGTCACCAGACCCCAAACGGGCGGGCGCACGCGGCCCGGATCGCCGCTTTTGATCGCACGCTGCTGTCGGAAGGCACCGCGGAAAACCTGGCGCAGTTCGGGCCTTCGGTATTTTCGGACCCCTTTTGGTGTTCCGCTTTCCGTTTCGTGGAATATTTCAGATTCTACATACCCTGCTTTCAGCCACTGTTTAATTAACTCTCTTCCCGGTATTTCTCCGATGGCTTTGAGTGTGAATTCGTGACTGATGTTGTCGAATGCGCCCTTAATATCCGCG
>NZ_LATL02000342.1 GCF_000972705.2 Limnoraphis robusta CS-951
TTGACATACTCCCCGCATTAAAATGACGGGGATTCTGAACTCAAACAACAGTTGCAGCGAATACCTGTCTTACACCGTCTAATTCAAGAGTCGATGCCCCAACTCTCTTGATATTTAAAGAGGCATTTTCATCACGTCCGTTAACACTTGAACAGGACGGACAACGCCATTCTCTAATATTTAATTCCAGTTTTTTCAGAACATGACCACAGTGGAAACAAGTCTTAGAAGAAGGATACCACTGGTCAATAAAGACGATTAATTTACCTTTTTTCAGGCTAACCCATTTCAGTATTTCAATAAATTCACCAAAGGCTAGATCACCTATTTTTCGCCCCCAAAGCCTCTGCATCCCCTTGAGGTTTAAAGTCTCGAAGCAGAGTACATCAAACAGGTCGGTGAGTTGATGAGCAAGTTTCCAGAACCAGTCACGGCGGCGGTTTACAACTTTCTCATACTGGCGAACAAGATGCTTTCTCGCTTTCTCCCAGTTATTAGAACCTTTCCGTTTTTTAGACAAACTTCGAGACGCTTTCTTAACATCATTGAGTGCTTGTTTTAGAAACTGCGGAGACTGAATAGAAAACCCCTCAGAGCAGGTGAGAAAAGTTTTCAGACCCCAATCAAATCCCGCGATTTTACCCGTCGAAACAGATGAAGAACAAGGAAGAACGGATTCACTTATCTGTTGGCAGCCAAGATCTGTGCGACCCACAGACAACTTAATCCGTTTTTCGATTTCATATCCGTTTTTAGTCTCTGACTTGATTTCAGCGTGGTTACTGTTATCGACAACAACCAATAAAAACATCTCACCAAGAGGTGTTCTCTTTACCGTTACAGTTTTGACTTTTCCCTCAATCGGTTGAGAATCCCAGAATTGATAGACTTTACTACCAATCTTGATTCTGTTACCACTGAAAAATTTGTATCCAGCTTGTTTTAGAGTGAATGATTTGTACTTCTTAACCTTCTTGAAATTAGGCGGTCTAACTCCTTTCTTGTTGTGTTTGAAGAACATTTGGTAGGCTTTTTCAATGCGCTGACAAATATCTTGAACAGCTTGAGAACCTACTAATTGCCAAAACTTGTTACGTTTTCTTAATTTAGAAATATGCTTTTGAAGATCTGCACAGTTTAAGTGTTTACCCCAAATCCGGTAGTACCGTTTATGCAAGGCAATACAATGATTATAGATAACTCCTGCTGCATTGATAGTGAGCTTGAGATATCTATTTCGCTTGTGTTGGTAGAACTTAAACTTGAGCGTCTTCATGGTTTATGATGATAACATCATTGCTAATCTTTTTCACTGCCAAATTTATTGGGCTGCGCTCGCAGAGCAATCCCCCGATTAAAATGCGGGGGCTTTACGCTTCGCGTCCGTAAACCGTCTGTTGTTCTTTGTAGTCTGGGAAGTTGCACAATCAGTTCGATGAATCTATGCTGATAAACCTCGAAGCAGTAGAAGATTGGGTTAGTCTCCATTTCTTCTGTCGCCCGGAACTTCTGGAGATTGCACTAACTGATCCTGATTATATTGCCGAAGATCCACTTCTGACTCCCGCTCAAAAAAAATTACGAACCCTTGAACATATTGGCTTAGTTCATTTAGGTTCTATTGTCTTGAGTACATTGGTGAGTAACTATCTTTGCGATCGCTGTTTAGAGTTAGGACTCGCCACATTAACCGTCATTAAAAGTGATCTGATCACCACTGAGACGTTATCAAGGTTCGCCGAAAAAATGAATTTTAGAGCTTTTTGTCGCTTGGGAACAGGTTATGATCATCAACCCCAACATGAACAACAGAAAATCCTCGCTCATAACTTAGAAGCCATTGTTGGTGCTGTTTATTTCGAGTTTAATCGAGATATTTTGAAAACCCAGAATTGGTTGGGAGAATATTTTTTAAAAGCCGCAGTTGATGAATTATTAGATCAAGCTTCTCTAAACAGTTATCTTCGTTGAGAAACCCGGTTTATCAAGTTAGTGAGGTTCTAGAAAAAACTGGAAGTGCTAACTCCAGTTTTTGAAAATGTTGAGAACTACAGCAATGAGCAGAGAGCGAGTTTATAACTTCTTTGTGTTCTTTGTGTCGAGCGTGGTTAAACTAGGCTTGCTGCTATATCAATCTTTACAACAGTCCTCGGTAATGAATAAACACTAAAATAACCGCCCACGATCCCAACGCAACTTTGATAGCAACCAGGATATTAAGTAGAGGAATTACTCCGCCACTCACCAACGCCCCCAACTCTCCGTGCGGTAACTCGAGTCCAGCTAGCGTGACAACAGACAAGACAATGAAAATTAGAACCGAAATCTTCTCCCAGATAGCAGCATTCCAGCGCTTATAGATCGCCTGCATCCACTCCGTTGATGAGGTAATCGCCACCAAACCGATCGCCGTTCCCCCTGCTACTCCTGCCGCAAAACCCCCGCCGGGACTCAGATGGCCCCGAATCGCCAATTCAATCCCCACTATAGCGGCAATCGTTGCACCCAAACGCGCCAGAATAATTGAGGGTTCATCTGTAAACTGATAGATCGCGCAAAACGGCTTTTCATTCGCCAGCAGATAACTAGCGCCCATAACCGCGATCGTAAAGACTACGACTTCAAAGATAGTGTCGTATAGTCGATTCCTCAGAATAATAGCGGTAACTGCATTCGGAACCCCACTCTCTTCGACAAGGGTTTCGACGATTGACACGGGAAAGTCCGGCTCGGGATTAGGCAGGATCAGGAATTTGATGTAAAGTGCTATTCCTGCGGCAATGTAAACCCATTTCATTAATGTTTCTCCTCTGAGTCTGGTGTATTGATATAGGTCAAGAGAGTTGCGGGTGATGAAAGTTCGGTCTGCATGATCTCATAAATGCGTCGAACCCGAATCTCAGTCTTATAGAGTTGCTTTTCGTCCTGTTCTACTTCTAATTTTTGGGTACAGGTCGCGTGAATTTCTTTTTCCATCAAAGCTCGATCCAAAGCTTGCCGATTGGTGTACGGAACTAGCTCAAGACGCATATAATGTTTGCGAACAATTGTTCGGAAATCATCCATCAGTTGCTGAAAATCGGCAGGGCTATCTGTCTTAACTAACCCGTCTTCGAGGATGCCAAGACGCAGAACCAACGATGAACGCACTGCGATCGCATAGAGAGTAATTGCTAGCAAAGTACCCATTAAAGCTTGAGTTAAAGCAACATCGGCTGCTCCTAAAACAGCATAGACTAATGCCGCAACTGCTCCCACGATTCCTTGAATAACTAGAGCATGATAGGGATTAACCTGAATCACCAACATGAAGGCGGACAACGGCAACAGAGCGGTTATCAGATAAAGATAAATGTCATTCATCGTAAGCCCCCCGATTGCTAGAACAGTAAGCCAACACATAGCCCAGCACGGTATTCCAAATTGCCAAGGAGAGAATGGCGAGGATGAGCAACGGCCATTCACTGGGGATTTTGAGGAACAACCCGACTACGATCAACATCGAGCCGAGTGTATCTGCTACCGAAAGGGTGTGTAATTTGAATAACACTGAGCGATTGCCAACCAGAGGAAAGGTTCCCCAAAACCAGAAGAAAATGCCGATCGTGATACAGATATAACTAAGTATATTAATCATAATTGACCCAACCGCTTGAGGATATGCGCTAACAACATTAATCCGGCATTACCCACGCTGAGGATAATTACCCCGACAACACCGAGCATCCAATCATCCCGTAAGACGGATACAACCAAGAGTATGATAGAAGTCTTGGAAGCGACACTGGAAAAAGCCAACATTTTTTGCCAAGTATCATCATCTTGCCATGCTTCGTAGATCGGAATCAGCAAAGCTACAATCATTGCAATTAGTAAGCTGTTCAGCATTTAAAGAGGAGTTATGGGGTCAAAGAAATTTTCTTAACAGGGAGTCGGAAACAGACAATGGGTGATTTTAATCTTGCGATCGCAAGTGTCAACGCTTCTTTTTCCGTCGCACCCAATGGACTTCATAGCAGCCCCGTTCGTGGTATTTCAAAACAATGGTTTTGGGTGTAAAAGTGATGAGAAAGATATCAAGGAAAATCAGTCCGGGTGTTCGTCCGGGTTTGACTTGTTCCATCGTTATATCTTCGTGACGATGGGGACGGATGATCATTTCAAAGGCTTCTAGATAAGCCTGGGGAATTGCCACGAGGACTTCACCGAGCGTCCGCAACCAATCTTTTAAGGCTCCTGGAGCTTTGGGCCGTCCGCCTGGTAATAGAAGGGCAATGGTGACACCGATGATGATATTTGCCACACTCAAATTAGCGGTGAGCAGAAACCAAATAATCAGTCGCAATACTAGATTCAGATACCCAATCATGCCAACACCATCCAGAAGAGTGCAATTAACATTAGACTCATCACCCCGATCAGATGCTCAAATTCCTCAAGCACACGGGGCAGTTTGAGGGTTGTTTGTTGAAAAATCAGGAAATAGGCTAACCATCCGACGCTAATGGTTGTCAGGGCTTTCGCTATATTTGCGAAGGTATAAACCTCTAGAGAGACTGCATCTGCCGCAATCAGCCCAGCCATCAACACGAGGAGCGCAGGCCACAAACTGGGTTGGATATTCTCTTGGTTTTTATGGGGCAGAAAGATGAATTTAGCAAACACGATAACTGTTCCTACCGCAGCAAGATTCATCGCGATCGCTTGAGCGGGGACTAGAGTTTTCAGGGTTAAGGTTTTTGCCGTAAAGCCGGATAATAAAGGAAAGCCAGAGATTGAAAGGGATAAGATCACTAAAGCAATCCAGATCGGGGTATTGATGGGCTTATTTTGTAGTTCTTTGAGGTTGCGGCTGGGTAAAGTTCCTGCAATCAAAAACAGGGCTGATTTAGCCAAGCCGTGAGTGAGGGCATAATAGCCGCCTACAGCCGGATTGGCTAGGACAAAGCCTAACTGCGAAACTGTACTTAAGGCGAGTATGCGTTTTGTATCTTCTTCAAAGATGGCGTAGACTACACCCAGAAATGCAGCCCCGACAGCAAAAATTCTCAAGACAGGAGCAACATCTTCTACAATCAGCGCACAACGCATCAGGGGAAAGACTCCGGTTTTGACAACCACCCCCGACAGCAAGGCTGATACTGGGGTTTCTGCTTCGGAGTGGGTCAACGGTAGCCACAACCCGGAGACAAAGATTCCTCCTTTGCTTAACAGTCCCAGGATGATCAGGGCGACGCCTTCTCGAGGGGCGTTTCCTAATCCGGCAAATGCAAAGGAATGATTGGCTTGATAGACTAACACTGCACCCACCAAGTAAAACAGCATGGCGGTGTTGCTGATAAACAGATACCGTAAGCCAACCCAAATGGAGCGATCGCTACGGGGATAGGTGATTAACAGAAAGGCGGCAATACTGATCACCTCTAAAGCCACATATAAACTGATAAAATCGGCGCAGGCAAATGCGGCGTTGACGCTGCCATGTAAAATGATCGCCTGTGTATAAAAAAAGGCTGATTTATTCCGGCCCCAACAGTACAGAATGACGGCGGCGGTGATCTGTGCATTGGCTAATATAAAGTAGCCACTCAGTTGGTCTGCGACTAGAGTAATACCAAAACTATCGACTAACTCCAGTGTCACAGGTTCACCTGTAACAAACAGTAAGACTGCAAATGCCGCCGAAACAAAGGTAACGCCCAGGGCGAGGTATCGATCAAGTTTGGGGAGCAAATAAATAACGAACCCGACAAAAAACGGGAATGCAATCCAGGCGATTGTCATGGTATTCATGGGGTGTTGTTCTTCTCGATTTCGTGGGTTTCTAATGTCGGATTATCCCGTGCCAGCTTCATCACACCGACCAGCATTAAGGACTGAATCGAGAAGCCAATCACAATCCCGGTCAAGATGACTGCCTGGGGAACCGGATCGGCGTAAGCACCATTGGCTGTGTCTGAAATAATCGGGGTGAATAAGCCATTTCTGGCGGCAATCAGCACGTAATAGGCGATTACCCCTGTACTCATCACATCCATAGAGATGATTTTCATCACCAAGTTCTTTTTAAGGATTATACCGAAAAAGCCACATAAGACTGTGGCGAATACGAATGCTTCTAACACGGGAGTTTTTTATTGGGTAACGGGTTGTGTAATATCTTTAGATGAATACATTAATACATTATTAAACAGGATTACTTAATGTTCTGCAACACCCTATCCATTACGTTTTTCAATCCAAACTATAGATAAATCTGAATCCTAAAACCTGTTGCAAACATGATCTTGCAGTCTTACACTCTAGCACTATTGTTTAGGGATTTGGAGTTGAGCTTTTGATTCAATTATGATATCATAGACAAGCCGATTTAAACGAGCTTCAAATAATCGAGCTGTATTGTCAAATGTGAAAAACTCGAATCATCAGGTTCATTAAAGGGTAAACCCCTCTACGGGTGGATAATACCATTGGGACTGAAAACGTTCGGCGACTAAAGGTTGTACAAAAAACTGAGGGGGTTGACCGGAACGAACATCAATTCTTAAACCCGAATAAGGTCGTCGTTTATATTTTCCTTCACCATTACGACCAATAAATAACTTGGACTTCGCGACTAAACGGCTGTTTTGTTCATTCTCCATCTCTTCATAAAGTTCAGGCCCTTCGGGTTTTTGACGCCGCAAACTATATCCACTCCCTCCACAAACAATCCAATTGATATGAGAATCTGCGTAGCCTGTATCTCCTGTATATAAATATTCTAAACAGTGAGCATGACCATTGAGAACTAAATCAACAATGGGTCGTCCTTCGGCTTGTTGACCGACTGTTTGAGAAACAGCATTGAGAACTTGACGCAGATTATAACGAATCGCTAAAGTTTGAGCTTGATCCCATTTTGTCGCTTCGGTAACGTAGGGAGGATGATGAAAAAATAACACCCGTCCGCGTACTTCAGGGGTCTGCCAAGATGCAATTAATCGCTCTTGTAACCAACGCAATTGTTCGATGTCAATATCAGAGTTAGGCCCAGCTTTTAGCTGTTTCTCGATGTCGAATTGCGTTTCATCTATTTGCTCGATTTTGGCTTGGATGTCATCTAATTGTTCAGCTTGTTCGGGGTGGTCTGGATTGAGTGTTTCTGACTCGCTCATTAATTGCTGTTTTTGCTGTTCTAGGTCACGCTGGCGTTGAACTAATTGCCGTCGTTGTTCAACTCCTTCTTGACTATTGGCAATAGGTATCGGACTATTGAATGTGTTAGAATCGAGGGCAAAAAAATCGATTCCCCCGTAGCGAAACGTATAGTAACGATTGGGTAAACGGGTAAACTGGTTGGGTTGATAGCGTAGACAACGACCTGTCGAGGTTTCTGCGGTGTAATATTGGTCAAGGTGACGTTCTAAGTCATTGGGGTTATTAAAGCCTTGCAGATAGTCTAAAAAGGCTCGTGCATAGGCATCTCCGCTCCGTGAACCCCGCCAGCTTACATCAAAGGCGACTCTCGACCCAAACAGGTGACGAATTGGCCAAGTAAGCTCTGCCATTACACCATAAAAAAGCGGTAGATTGTAGTAATCGTGATTTCCGGGTATGGGAAGAAAAGGCAGGTTAAACAGCATCTGGTCGTAGGCGATTTGTTTATAGTTGTCGCCACCGACAATAAACTCCCGGTAGGGTTTGATAAAGTTATGAGGATAATATCCCGCAGAACCCGTGAGATAGACGACATCGCCTGTATGCAAAATGAAGCGAGGGTGATAATCACTCTGCTTGAGTAAAAATTTAGCAATCTCTCGTTGGGGATGATGTCCGCGATGGCGTCCGGTACCGCTATCTCCAATCACTAAAAATGAGAATTCTGGGTTGTCTATTTGTGGATCATCAATCACTAAACGAGTTTGATCGATGTTACGAGCAATTATAGAAGATTCTTGCCAACGAACCCGTTGTTTCATTTGACGGATTTTGATGGCGATGCCAGGATCGGTGATAAATTGCATAAAAGTTTTGAGCTAGCATTAAGAGGCTGAGAATTTTATATGAGTTTGTCGGATTCTAACGCAACTTCCCCAAATCATGCAGAAGGGTTTATCAACAACCCACTGCCGATGATTCCTGTTTTCAGGATATCTGTATTTTACGATAACGTAGACTGAAAGTTGACACCATACTAGACTGGGGTATTTTTGTTAATGTTGATACAATCTTTTCACCGTCTAGTTTCTCCTTTGACTCGCCGGGTTCCCTTGCGAACAGTTTTAATTGTTCCTTTTATAATACAACTGCTTGCCACAGTGGGATTAACGGGTTATCTCTCTTGGCGAAATGGACAACGAGCGGTTAATGATGTAGCCTCTCAACTTCGTAATGAAGTCAGCAAACGGGTTCAGCTTCATCTCAAAGATTATTTAGAAAAACCATCTCTGATTACTCAAATTAATAACCGCTCTGCAAGATTAGGGCTTCTCTCGTTGGAAAACAAACAGTTTTCTGAATATCTTCTTTGGGAACAACTTCAACTTTTTAACTCTGTTTATGCGCTCTATTTTGGCAGTGAGTCAGGGGAATTTGTCTATGTAAAAAGAGGATCAGATGGTTCCTCTGTCGCCAAACGGGTTGAATTTCCACCGGAACGCTATTCCTATCGTTTAGATGAACAAGGAAACCGCAGTGAATTTTTAGAAGTTGATGAATATGACCCGAGACAACGACCTTGGTATCTCAATACTTTACTGACTGAGCGAGCCAATTGGAGCAAAATCTACACGTTCACAGGGGGAGAATTAGGGATCACAGCCTCTAATTTATTTTATGACAGTCAGGGCAATTTTCGTGGGGTGATGGGGGTTGATATTATTCTCAGTTTGATTAGTGATTATCTAGAAAATATTAATATTAGTCAAAATAGTCAAGTTTTCATCGTCGAGCGTTCGGGTTTACTCGTTGCCACTTCTACGGGAGAAGAACCGTTTACGATGCGTAAAAATGACAAGCAAGCTCAACGTTTAGCGGCTCTAAAAAGCCCAAATCAATTAACAGTAGAAACAACCCAACATCTCCTAAAACGTTACGAACATTTGAGTCGAATTCAACAACCAGAACAGCTTGATTTTCAGCTCAATGGTGAACGCCAATTTGTACAAGTTGTTCCCTATCGAGATAAATTAGGATTAGATTGGCTGATTGTTGTAGTGGTTCCTGAAGCGGACTTTATGAGTCAAATTCATGCCAATACCCGCACGACAATTTTACTCTGTATCATTGCATTCGGAGGCGCGATTGGAATCGGAATTTTGACCGCTCAATGGGTGACTAAACCCATTTTAAGATTGAATCAGGCTGCAAAAGCTATTAGCCAAGGAAAATGGAATTATAAAGTGGCTTCTTCTCGTTGTGATGAAGTCAGAGAACTGGCTGAATCTTTTAGTTGTATGGGGGAACAGCTTCAAGAATCTTTCACCGTTTTAGAAGCTAAAAATGCCGCTATGCAACAGTTGAATAATCGATTAATTCAAAGCGAGGCTCGCCTTTATCAATTTCTAGATAGTTTACCTGTAGGAGTGCTAGTTTATGATGGAGTTCAAGATAAATTAACCTTTATTAATCAAACGGCTAAAGCTTTATTTAGAAAAGAGATTATTCCCGACACTTCTCTCGATAAATTTGCCCAAGCTTATCAACTTTATTTAGCCGGAACAGATCAACTGTATCCACCCAAAGCATTACCCTTAATTCGGGCTTTAAAAGGAAAAAGCCTCAAAACAGAAAATATTGAAATTCGGCATCCTGATCGCGTAATTCCTTGCGAAGTCTTGGCTAAACCGATTTATGATTGTCACGGGAATATTATTTATGCTATCGTTGTTTTTGAAGATATTACTCAACGCAAAGAAGCCGAAACGGAACGTCAAAACTTTACCGCCCAATTAAAGCTTAAAAATGAAGAACTTGAACGTTTAGATAAACTCAAAGATGAATTCCTCGCGAATACTTCTCACGAACTGCGAACCCCTTTAAATGGGATGATTGGTATTGCTGAATCTATGTTAGAAGGTGCGACAGGAACCCTATCAGAACAGCAGCGAAAAAATCTAATCATGATCGCTCATAGCGGACATCGACTGTCAACATTGGTTAATGATATTCTCGATTTTTCTAAACTGCGACATAATACGATTCAACTCCAACTTAAACCCACCGGATTGAGAGAAATAACCGAAATTGTTTTAACCTTAAGCCAGTCTTTAACTCGAACTAAAAAGTTGGAGTTAATCAATACAATTTCTCGGGATTTACCCCCCGTTAAAGCCGATGAAAACCGCTTACAACAAATTTTTCATAATCTGATTGGGAATGCTATTAAATTCACAGATAGTGGTTATGTTAAAGTCTCGGCTCAAGTCATCAATTGGGATAAAGACAGGAATGGAACAGCCAAAAATTATCCTCAAAAAAGATTCTCTACTGAAATTGCAGTTACAGTTTCCGATACCGGAATTGGAATTGCTAAAGATAAAATAGATCGCATTTTTGAATCCTTTGAACAAGCAGACGGTTCTACAGCACGTCAATATGGCGGTACAGGTTTAGGATTAGCTGTCACCAAACAATTAGTTGAATTGCATGGCGGTAAAATATGGGTAGAATCTACCATTAATGTCGGCTCAAACTTTACCTTTACCTTACCGATTGCTGAAGGAGAAACAGCCGTAACTCTCGATCATTCATCGGTTTTAGTTCATCGTTCTGCTGTGGTGACTTTAGAAAATTTTGTGCAAAGCCAAAAGCAGAATCAGTCACCGCAAATCCCATCAAATTCAAACAAAAATTCAACATCTAATCTCGATAATAATCAGTTTAAAATTTTAATTGTTGATGATGATCCGATTAACTTACAGGTTTTAGTAAACTATTTGTGTTTACAAAATTATACGGTTACTCAAGCCAGTAATGGTTTAGAAGCCATAGAAATTTTAGAAGCGGGCTATCTACCTGATTTGATTTTATTAGATGTAATGATGCCTCGGATGACGGGTTATGAAGTGACGAGAAAAATTAGGGAAACTTGGCCACCTCATCAACTCCCCATTATGATGTTAACAGCCAAAAATCAAATCTCAGATTTAGTTGCAGGTTTAGAAGTTGGGGCGAATGACTACTTGTCAAAACCTTTAAATAAAGATGAACTTCTAGCTCGAATTAAAACCCATATTCGCATCAAACAACTGCGAACTGAAAAAGCCCATATTCGCAAAACCTTTGGGCGATATGTCACCGATGAAGTCGTCACTAATTTGTTAGAAAGTGCGGAAGGTTTAAAACTGGGTGGAGAACGGCGAAAAATTACAATGTTGACTTCTGATGTTCGAGGATTTACCGCGATTTCAGAACGATTAAACCCCGAAGAAGTCGTCAAAGTTCTCAACTTTTATCTCTCTAAAATGGCTGATGTAATTACGGCTTATCAAGGCACAATTGATGAGTTTATGGGCGATGGAATTTTAGTTTTATTTGGGGCGCCAAGATTGAGAGAAAATGACCCAGAACGAGCTGTAGCCTGTGCGATCGCTATGCAGTTGGAAATGGAGTCCGTGAACCAACAGCTCAACCAGTGGGGTTTACCGCCTTTAGAAATGGGAATTGGGATTAATACAGGTGAAGTTGTTGTGGGAAATATTGGCTCAGAAAAACGCACAAAATATGGTGTTGTGGGAAATCAAGTTAATCTAACTTATCGGATTGAATCTTATAGTACAGGAGGGCAAATATTGATTTCAGAATCGACATTTAATGAGATTAATTCGATTATTCAAGTCGTTGGAGAAAACCAAGTTCAACCCAAAGGTGTAAAACAACCCATTACTATCTATGAAGTTGGCGGAATTTCGGGAAAATACAATTTGTTTTTACACCAAGAAGAAGAAATCTTTCTTCCGTTAGTGCAACCGATTTCACTACACTATACAATTCTCGAAGGAAAACACATCGGAGAAAATGTGTTTCAAGGTTCTATTATTGAACTTTCTGCGAAAGGAGCAAAAATTCACTCTCGCCAAGGTGAACAAGATTGTGTTCCTGTTTCTCTGACTAATATTAAACTTAATTTAATTTGGGCCGATTCTACCATGACGAGCGAAGATATCTACGCCAAAGTTTTAGAGGAACCCGCAAATATCGGTAATTTTTATATTCGCTTTACGGCTAAACCTCCCGAGGTGAAAATCAGGCTTCAGAGGCTTTATGAACATCTGTTAAAACAAACTAAGTCCTGTTGATTTGAATTTGAGAATTTAGATTTATTTTACAAACCGTTCAATTTTTTGTTAGGATACCTACACAAGATGTAGTATTATTGCCATCCAGCATGACCATTTTCCACTCAACAGAGCCGATTGTTCGCGTCAAACAACAACATCTAGATGTTCAAGATATCAAGGGTTTAGTAACCGTTAATTGGAAAATTGGCAACTATACACTTTTTTCAGGCTTATACACCCGAATTGATCAAGTTTTTTTACTCTGGGGCTGGATTTCACTGATGATCTTCATCACCGCTCAATTTTTTCCGATTAGTTGGATTGATCAAGCTTATTGGTGGTCAGGACTCACGCTTCTTGCTACCCTGGGAATGATTGTATTAACCTATTGTTGGGTTCGCATCGAACACATGACTTGGTTGGTTTACTGTTGGGCGTTGTTGATGTTCATGGGTGTCGGACTAACGAACTTGGCAATTTTCGGGGGATGGTCACAGATTTTAAGCCATTTGTGTCCTCTCTGGCTGCTTGTCTGTGCTTTAGGTTATCTCGCGACGGGTATCGGTTTACAATCGCGATCATTTACACTAGCAGGATTGCTGCATTTTTTAGCAATTCCTTTATTATCCTATGTGAGCGGCTTGCAATTCTTAGCAACCGGAATGATCGTAGCGGGAACGTTACTGTTTTTTGCAGAGGTTCAATGGGATATGCGTCCACCTATTGAATCCCAATTTTTGACACCTGAACAGTTAGCCTTTAATCGTCAGCAAAACCGCAAACGTCATATGGAATCATAAACAGTTTATACGATTCCTACCGAAATCAAATTTTTGTAAAGAAAAATACTTTTTCTCAACTTACCCGCCATAATAAATAGTAAGCCACCCTAAAGAGAAAATCGTTTCTGATCAGGATGGCTCAACGATAGCAAGTGTTTTGTTGTGTGACTTGTGAATTGCCCCCGAAGGAGAACGACGTCAGGGGAGCAAATCGTTTACTTAACTCTAACAGCCCAACTCTAAATATAACACATCGGTCAAGGGGTATTCTTGTTTGTAAGGTGTTTGTCGTTTCCCTTACTTTGTGGTACCGAGGAGACGTTAAATCGTCTATCAGAACAGCCCAAAAGTACCAACAGATCTGTTTTTGATCAACTCCTTGTCCGAAGTTTTTTATTGGCTTGATTGACCACAAGGGAAAAATTTTAATTCTGTAGAAAAGCGGGTTGCAAGCACTACAACAAAATTTCGCACGTTAAAATAAATCTTTTCTAGATTAGGATAATGAGCGAAGTTGAACAAACCAACCGAACCCGTGAGTCCCAAACAACCCCAACCGACTGATCGCGATCCGAAAATTGTAGAACTCGAAACTCAGTTAGAACGAGCCTACAAAACCATTAAAAAACTCCGAAAACGAGTTGCTCAACTCGATAGCGAACAGCAACTCAAGTCATCATCTCCAGCCCGTCAAACTCGACAACCCTCCAAACCCTCCTCACCGAAGCGTTCTCGCTCTCGAACTCAACCTTCCGTGTCCCTGTTGGGTTCTATTTCTCTGCTTGCATTGATTTTAGGGGGATTTTGTGCGATCGCCAAATTCTTCTTTCCAGAATGGATTGAATTAACTTTTTTCCGTTCCACTCCCGTGATTTCTTCATCGATTTCTCAGACTAAAACTCAGAATATTTCCTCTGCCAAACTCACCCCAGAAAAACGCTTAAATTCTCAGCCCGTTTATAACGTTCAGACTGAACCAGAACTCAATTATAGTTTAACACTTCAAGCGATTATTGATCAAGTCATTAATCAAGTTTCTCAACAAAAATTATCAACTTCTTCCCTCTCTATTCACTTAATTGATCTTCAAACTCAAACCTTCGCTGAATACCGCAGTCAAACCCCTCGATTTCCTGCTAGTATTAGCAAACTGTTTTGGATGGTGGCTTTATTTGCTCAAGTCGAAGCCGGAATTCAACCGCCAGAAATCATTAATTATACATCTGAATGTCAAACCGATATTTGTAAATTAGTTCAAGACTCCGATAATGAAGCCGCTAGTCATATTCTGGACAAACTGACCCAGACTTCATCCCAACCTAATTCATCGGTTGAAAATTATGAAAACTGGCTCAAAAAACGACATTCTATTAATAACTTTTTTCAAAAATCTGGGTATAAAAATATTGATATCAGTCAAAAAAACTACCCCATTCCTGAACTCCAAATGGAAGAACCCCAAGCTTGGGAACTGAAAATGCGAGGAAATCCTAAAAACCCGATTAGAAATAAAATTACGGCTGAACAAGCGAGTCGATTAATGTATGAAATAGTCACAAAAAAAGCCGTTTCTTCTACAGCCAGTTCTCAAATGATGAACCTACTTGAACGAGATCTCGACCCAACGGTTTGGAAACGGGAAGAATCCAACCCCATTCAAGGCTTTCTCGGAGAATCTTTGGCGGGATTAGATATTCGCTTTTTTTCCAAAGTAGGTTGGACTTCTGAAACTCGTTTTGAGGTAGCTTTTATTCAGTCAAAATCAGGTCAAGTTGCTTATATTTTAACGGTCTTTGGAGACGGAACAGAATACGCCGAAAATTGGCAAATATTTCCCACTATTTCTCGCTTAGTTTATGATCAAATGAAGGCTTTAAATTCTCAATCTTAATTCTGTCTAATTAGGGCCGGCTGTAGGGGCGGGTTCCGAATAGATTTTTCATCTCCAGCCAACAACTTATATAAACCCGCCCTTCCCAATAGCAGAGGCGGGTTTACAGAGGTTGTTTCTA
>NZ_LATL02000343.1 GCF_000972705.2 Limnoraphis robusta CS-951
ACACTAACGATTTTCCAATAAAGTGTTTTTGGATGTTAATCAATGATTTTAAATAAAGTATCTCTATTCTATTAGATGCTATTAAAGCGATTGTCAGCAGATATTTAGAATGTAGAGAAGAAGTAATAAATATCCCAGAATTAATAGAACGTTTTAATTCGGTTTTAGAACAGGGGAAAGGAGGAGCAGTTATTCAAGAAATCGTTTTACAGAGTCGTATTGAGTTTAATGTAGAGTCGGAAACCCAGGATATTCTTATTTATGATGATACAGTATAAAACGAGTAGGTGTACCCCGAAAATTCACCGTTAACATATTTAGGTTTTAAAAAATATTCCGCCACCTTAACAGTATAAGATAGCGGGATAACGTGAGATTAAATTTATTATTTAACTCGCACTAACAAGCTGTTTTTCGTTCGTTTTTTCGGTTTCAATAGGCGCACTTAACGCTTCTTCTAACGGTGCTAAACCTAACCTTTCTTCGAGAATATTCATCACTTCTCGGCCAAAATCATAGGGGTTGCGTTGCCAAGCTTCTAGACAAACTTCTCCAAAAAATGATCCCAACGGTTCAGGGTTCCATAAAAGTTTTCTTGCTGTCCAGGGCATCAAACTCATTGGATTATAATCCGGTTTGAGCATATTTTGTTCAAAGGCATATTCTTCTAAATGGGTATGGGGTTGTAACCCAATAAAGAAAATCGCAGGTTCAACTTTATCCGCCCCGAAAATCTTTTCAAGTTCCCGATGATAGGCTAACGTTTGACGAATGGTGTCAAAGGTTTCATCAATCACATTAAACGAATAATTCACCGAAACTAAATCATTAAACCCTGCGGCTTTTAAATCCCGGCAATTTTCCAAAACCACTCGCAAATTATACCCCATTCGCATTTTACGAACGAGTTCTTGAGAACCGCTTGTAATGCCAATTTCAAAATAATTCATCCCCGTTTTGACCATCAAATCACATAATTCCGGGTTTAAATTATCCGCTCGAATATAAGCCGCCCAGTGAATATCATTCATCCCTGCATCAATTATTTTTTGCAATAATTCCACCGCATCATTAATAAACCGACGCGCCGGGATAAATTGAGCATCTGTAAACCAAAAATTGCGAATTCCGCGATCATAAAGTTGTTTGATCTCTGCAACAACTTCATCAGCCGGATTAATTCTAACTTGTTTTCCTTCAATTACTGTGTAAATACAATAACAGCAATTGTGAGGACAACCCCGCTTCGTTTGAACTCCAATATAAAAATCTTGGTCTTGGAAATAATATTCAAACTCCGGCCAAATACTCTCAATATAGTTGTAATTACAAGCCGTTTTTTCTAACGGTGCCGGTTTTTCGTGAATTAAGCGATCGCGGGGTGTCGTTTCTCCGACAATATAACAGCGTTCATCCTGTAAACTTTCTCCCCGTAACAGTTTTTCCAGTAACGCTTCACCCTCACCAACAGAAACAACCGTTCCCTTGGGAAGACTGCGCCCCAACTGTTCATAAAAGACACTCACCGCACCACCGCCAACCACACAACGGGCTTGGGGGTTATAATTTTGGGCGCGTTTGAGTCCGCGTTTAATTAAACCCAGGTTGCGCCAGAGTTCAGTGTAGTAAGAAGCGGCCAGTCTTAGCCCGCCCAAGGCACCTCGAAGCTTAATTAGGGGCTTTTTAGCATAATAGAATTCAAAGGCGTTTTGTAGGGGATTTCCGCCGCGTCCGCCAACGGGTGCGTAAATTTGGATATCTCGCCAGGAATAGACCAATAATGTCGGTTTAAATTCATCTACACAAGCATCTAAAGCTGAACTGTAGTCCAACGGAGGAATGGCACCGAGATCAAAGATTCGTTGTTGTACGTCGGGAAACAACTTGTGAACGTGGTCAGACAGATAAACGACCCCGATGGGGAAAATGGGGTTGCAAGGAAGGCGAACGTAAAGGATTTTATTGTCCATGATTTTTAAAAAGGGGACTCTACTCTAACAACACTCTAACGACAAGCTTGAATGGCGGTTTATATATATAACTTAACAATATACTGGAGTTTTTTAATTTTAGGCGGGATTTTTCTGAAAATCTTTAAAATTTCTGAAGACGAGCTACGGGGATGTAAAAAGGGGATTTGCTCGTATCTGTCTTAATTTTCAAGGATGAGAGAATTTATTGGGTAATTTCCCCCAAGCGAGGTCAAAACCCTTGAATTTTCACTGAAATCAGCGATCAACGAAGGACTCTCAAAACGGATTGGTAGTCGCGTTTACAATTAGTGGGGATCAGGTAATGTTAGGTTGTGGATATATCCAAAACTTGTATCGCAAAGCTCCTTAGCAGTTATGGCTCAAATTCTCGATCCCCTACCATCCAATTTCTCTAAGCGGATTTTGTGCTGCTACGTCAACGCCACCAGCCAAATCCAGATAGCCCGGATTACCAACATTGCCAACTGGTACTTTGAGCGAGTTGTGTTTCCGGGACAGCGTTTGCTGCTAGAGGCTCTCCCAGAAGCTTTGTTAGAAATTCACACGGGTAGCATGGCTAGTGCTATTCTCTCAGATCGGATTCCTTGTGATCGTCTTCAGATTGACCAAGAGGCGCCCAGTAGTATTATTGAGGAGACCCATCCTTCTAAAGTCGCACAAGCTTATCATCAGCGAATCATGTCCCAGACGCGACGCCAAGCGGTTCCTGAATCTTTAACGACACCTGCATTAAGTGTCGTTGACTAGAGAAAGGACAAAAATCTTTTTAAGAATCTCCTATCTAGCTGAAGAATTCCAGTTTTAAAACAAAAATCTTGAAACCATCTTTGACACCGATCGCACTTCAATTTGAATGACTTCTGTTTTTCAAGAGAAGCATGATCGGTGTCATCAATTTGGGAAACAGCGATAGGAGTAGGGGTGCAGTCGGAGAAAATCAATTATCGTGTAAAACGAAGGATTGAACCGAGCAGAACATGAAATCTAACGTTGTTGTATCATCTAATGTCGGGAATTTATCCCCATCTCTGAACGCTGTTTTTAGCATTTCTCCGATTATTCGGATCACGCTTTTAGGACTGTATGCTGCGTTAATGCTGCCTTTACCCTTCTTATCCCAGGCCGTAAATGCACCTCTCTCTCCTACAATTTTATGGATTGGAATTAGTTTAGGTGCGATCGCTCTTTATGCGGCTTTAACAGAACGTGTTATCGTTGATGATCAAACCATTCAAGTCACTTATCCCCGTTGGGTTAAGCCCGTTTTTCGCAGAGGTTGGTGTTTAAATTGGAACGAAGTCAAAGCACTTAAACCTCGGACAACCGGACAAGGTGGACTGGTTTATTACTTTCTCAGTCAGTCAGGACAAGGGTATTTACTCCCGATGCGAATTGCTGGCTTTGCTCAACTGGTGAGAATTGTACAGCAAAAAACCGGGATTGATACAACTGATGTTCGCCCTTTGGCTCAACCCTGGATGTATTTTATCCTATTTGGGTTTACATTACTCCTCGTTTTAGTTGATATTTGGACAATTACAACGGCTTTTTCTCAGGTTAGTCTTCCTTGATCTTTTTGAAAGCGGTTGTATGCAGAGAGATTGAAGGAAAAACCGATTGTAGGGGCGGGTTCACCGAGATTTATTCATCTCACAAACAACCCAGCTAAACCCGTCCCCCAATTTTGATCGGGGATTAAAATCCCCGTCTAAAAGTCCGAAGTCCTCTTAAGAGGACTAAATTTCAACTAAAAACTTCAAGACGGGCGGGTTTACAGAGGTTGTCTGTGGGAAAACATAAAAAAATCCGAACCCGCCCCTACTGTTACGGTGGCGAAGCGTAAAGCCCCCGCATTTTAGGCGATCGCTTTTTTTGAGTTGTGCGATCGCTATCAGTTCAATTATTGTGTTGAAATTGGAAAAATATGTTGGGTTTCCTAGTGCCAACCCAACCTACAAGGAAATGCGATCGCTACACTTCAGACTCAAAGTAAAATTGAACAGTAGCCAATCTATGTCAAGACTCTTAACTCACTATTGCTGCCCTATTTGCTCGAATGATTTATTAGACTTTCGTTTAATTGGAAGTGTTACAACTTTTTGCTTATGAGCATTCTGCTTATTTCGCAAATCCCTAAATATTGCATCTAAATCGTAGTCAAAGGATCGAGCATATTCTTCTCTGTACCTGTAAATTTCTTCTATAATTTCGTCTTTCCACATTACTTATTCTCCTTTAAATTCATATCCGAAATTATCCCACCAGTCCTGCGTAACTTTGATGTTTGCAGCAAGAATTAAGTTATCGGTTGATCGGGCAGTCAAGTAACCTAAAATACTGGTTTCGATATAGATAGTTTCACTCATGTTAGATGAAATCTAGATGTTCTCATTCTAACCAGCTTACTATATGAGTGTATGCCGTCAGCGATCGCTATCCCTTCAATTATTGTATGAAAATAGCAAAATCAGCTAGGTTTTGTTGTCAACCTAACTGACAAGGAAAGGTGATCGCACTGTAGGTTGGGTTAAGCGTGACTCGCAACCCAACAAGAAATTTTAGGCTGGGTTTCTAATTGCTGTAGGTTAGGTTAAATATAATAGATAACATCACTTTGTTCGGTTTGCTCAACTCAACCTACAATATTACTGTGTGAAAATCGTAAAAATATGTTGGGTTTCCTGGCGTCAACCCAACCTACAAGGAAATGCGATCGCTACAGTTTGGCGATCGCTTAAAGTGTATAATTGAGAGAGTTCTGTAACTGATACAAAAAATTCAACACTTTTTCAAGAGAAGATTATGTCAGAAATGCCATCAATTCAGGAGAATCTGAAAAGAGTTTGGAAAAATGTCGATAATATCTTTTTACCGAATGACTCTTGGTGGAATGATGATGATAAATGTCATAAAATACAGAAAAAAATCTCTTACTTTAATTCTGATCATCAAGATGATCCTCAACATATTGATCAAATCTATAAACTTCTCAGTCGGGGTGTCAATCTTACCCAAGCAGCAATCGATTGGGAACATCCAGCCATTGGTTCAGAGAAAAATGACACAGGTAAAGCCAGGGGAATTCAATGGCGACTGGTAATCGCTTATAGTGGATTTGAGATTACAACAAAAGGATTGATTAATAAATTAGAAGGTCAACCCTACAAAGAGGACTTTAAATCACTAATTAATAAATGTCAATCTAATCTTCCCAATTATTACCCATTAAATTCACCCGATCCTGATAGTAGTAAAAGTTTGGAAAAGTGGTTAACTCAAGAAGAAAAATCTATCGGAAAATTTTTGGGTTTGAGAAACAACGATATAAAGGTGATTGAAAATTGGATGCTTGAGTCTCATCTCATTAAGACCTGGGAAGATGCACTGCTTCTCGCTAGAGCCTTTAGAAATTGTACAACTCATGGGTTTCTGGTTCCTCGTAAAGTGCTAGATTGGAAGCTGAAACCCATTTTTAGGGTGTTGACGGAGAATTTAGCAGAAATTTTGATTGCAGCCTTAGAAAAAATAGAGTCTTGAGTACATCTAAAAATAGATCTTGACAACCTTTGGCTTGATCGTCTATAGTAAAAATGTAAATTTTACACTCTGCCGTCCGTAAAAGTTGTGACTCAGAAAGTTAAGTCTATATCGGTAAACAGATTTAGCTTTCTTCGTGACAACGACAGCACAGACGTCCGAGTGTAAAATTTTCCCCACTCCATGTGTTAAAGAGGCTGTAGATTAACTGAAGACAGCCCGAGTCAAGTTTAAAAACAACAATCTATAGATCATTAAGTGTTTTTGGGTTTTGTGCGTTAACTCAATCTAGATTGAAATAAGGCTCATACTCATAATTGTTCTATTTTGTGCATCTGTAGGGGCGCTGCGGTTTGCGCCCTGACTTGCACCCCTACGGAGAAATTTTTGGTTACTGTAAAATATAATTTTAACATAAAATTGTAATGATTTTAACGAAAATTTTTGGGGAGTATTGAGCAAAATGGTAAAGAAATTTTGACTAAAACCTATTCTATGAGTTCAAATTCATCCCCAGATATTCCTCTCTGGGTTCAAGATCGAGAAACTGTCATTGCTAACGATACCGGAGTTGAATGGCGAGGCGGAGAACGTCCAGACTATTCCTATACAAATCAATCTCTTTTCAAAGAAAGTCAATATCATCATCAACAAGGATCTTTAGAAGCCATTGCAGAAAATTTAGTCCGAACCTTTGAGTTAGAAGCCACAAATAAAGTTAACCCGCAACAATGGTTGTCTATTGTTCAAGAACAGTTTAGAATGAGAGCGAATGGCGGGCCAGAATATACCGCAGAAGATGTTGCTCAAGCGGGAACCTATAATTTATTTATGGGAGAAACTGAACATTATAGTTCAGCCGCAGAAAACTTTGAATCTTCGTTTCAAGTGTTTCACAAAGCCTTTCCCAAAGGCTTTTTATGGGAAGTCACAGAAGTCTTATCAGGGCCTCCGAATGTTACGTTTAAGTGGCGCCATTGGGGAACCTTTAACGGCCCGTTTAAAGACCATGCACCCACCGGAGAAACCCTAGAAATTGTCGGGATGAGTATTGCTCGGGTAACGGAGGATTTGAAAATCATCTCTTTAGAGCATTTTTTTGATAATAGTGCCTTTCTGCAAAAACTAACAAGCGGTTGTCCGTTCCACGCTCAACAATCTTCGGATTAGGCTCGACAAAATCCTCCCCGTTTGAGATCATTTAGAATGGGAATATTACCTCACTCTCAATCACCGATTTGAATTCTCATCCTTCTCCCCCTCCGCAACTGCGCTTAGAAAATGTCTCTTTGCAACCAAAAATCGGTTTTCAGCCGATCTTGCAGGAGATTTCAGTTGAAGTCAAAACAGGCGATCGCATTGCTTTAGTCGGAATTTCGGGTGCGGGAAAAACGTCACTTTTGCGGTTACTCAATCGGTTAAATAGTCCCTCAAACGGGGAGATTTTTTTTCAAGGGGAAAGTTATCATAAAATTCCAATTGTTCAGCTTCGACAACAAATTACTTTAGTTTTATCAGAGGCAAAGTTATTAGGAATGACCGTTAAAGAGGCGTTAATTTATCCTCTAAAGTTGCGGGGTTTATCGGAGACTGAAATCACTCAACGGCTAACAGAATGGACGGAACGGTTAGAGATTCCGACGGATTGGTTAAACCGCACAGAAGTACAACTGTCGAGGGGACAACTTCAAAAAATTGCGATCGCTCGGGCGTTAATGATTCAACCGCAAATTTTACTCCTGGATGAACCAATCACCGCGTTAGATTTTGTGAGCCAAACCCAGATCCTCAACAGTTTACAGACAGTCGTTGATGATTCAATAACAGTGATTTTAGCGACTCATTACCTCGATCTCATCCAAGATTGGGGAAATCGATTGTGGCATTTATCCCAAGGAAAATTAGTTCAGGATAATTTGACTCAACAGGTAAACTGGCAAGCATTAAAACAGCAATTCATCACCGCTCAAAACAGCGAAGCCCAAGACTGGGAATAGGGGACAGTTAGGAACTATGAATTATCAATCTTGCATGAGTACCTTTTGCCTTTTGCCTTTTGCATGAGTGCCTTTTGCCTTTTTTAACTGCTCACTCTGACAGATAGAGGGGGATGTTGATCATTCAGCCGGGGAGTCCAAGAATCAGGCTTGAGCATCTCTAAATTTAGCCGATATCCAACATTCCGCACGGTTTGGATGAGGATGGGTTGGCGAGGATCGACTTCAACTTTTTTTCGTAAGGAGAGAACGTGAGTATCAATGGTGCGAGGATTATCAATGGAATCTGGCCAAGCGCGACGGAGCAGTTCCGAACGGCTCAGAGGTTCTCCATCCGCTTGAGCTAAAACATAAAGTAAACTATATTCTTGAGGGGTTAATTCAATCAGTTGTCCGCGTAGTCGTACCCGTCGCTGGACTAAATCAATTTTGAGAATGCCGTAATCTAGACTGGCAGGAGGAGCAA
>NZ_LATL02000344.1 GCF_000972705.2 Limnoraphis robusta CS-951
AAATTCTGCTGATGGTGAATTTAGGAGTGGTTTTTGGCTAACGTCAACGAGACAGGGATGGGTAATGGAGGAAATATTTACATAGAAACAGGACAGTTACGAATGACTGATATAGCGATAATTTCAAGCAGTACATTCGGACAAGGAAATGCAGGTTTAGTATCGATTTTTGCAACCGATTCTGTGGACTTAGCAGATAGTGGTATTTTCAGCAATGTTGGAGAAAACGCTGTTGGAGATGGGGGAAATATTGAAATTTCAACCTCATCGCTTAATGCAATAAATGGAGAGATTAGTTTAAATACATCTGGGAACGGAAACGCAGGAGATATTAATATAAAAGCACAGCAGATAGATCTTTCAGATTCTATGATAGCGGGGGATACTCTTGGAACGGGTAGCATTGGAAATATTACTATCGACACGGGAACTTTGATGCTTCGTGATGGTGCTGATATTAGACTGACTATCCGAGAAGAAGGAGCAACAGGTTCAACAGGAAATATAACCGTTAACGCTTCCGAGTCTGTAGACATAATAGGCGTTTCACCAACTGGCGTTCAAAGTCGAATCAATACCCGGACTTTTGGCAACGGTAATACAGGAAGCGTTATTATCAATACTCCCAGATTAGCCGTTCGGAATGGAGGTAGTATCTTTGCTAGTAGCTTCAATACCGGACAAGCAGGAGATGTGATTATTAATGCTTCAGAATCCGTTGAAGTCAGTGGAGGAAGCCCCATTCAATCTGATCTAGATTCTGTTGAATTTGTTATAGAACCTTCCATTAATCCTGAAGATAGAACTGCGATTTCTAGCGACATATCAACAGGGAGTAATCGTGGAGAAGGAAGGGCAGGAAGCGTTTTCATCACCACAAATAAACTCACAATTCGAGAGGGAGGAGAAATAGGAANGTTATAGAACCTTCCATTAATCCTGAAGATAGAACTGCGATTTCTAGCGACATATCAACAGGGAGTAATCGTGGAGAAGGAAGGGCAGGAAGCGTTTTCATCACCACAAATAAACTCACAATTCGAGAGGGAGGAGAAATAGGAACTTCTACTTTAGGAAGGGGGAGTTCAGGTTTGGTACAAGTCAAAGCCAATGAAGTGGAGATAACGGGACAGTTGAATATTGGTGAATTCAACTCAAGAAGCGGCTTAACTGTTTTTACAAATGGTGAAGGAACCGCAGGAACTCTTAATTTAGAAACCGGACGATTAACCGTTCGAGATGGAGGTCGTATATCAGTAACCAGTGGAAACGGCAGTAGCGCTGGCTCTATCAATATTCAAGCTTCTATTGTTGAATTAATTGGAGATGGAAGATTTCCCAGTGAAAATGGAGAGATAATATTTCCCAGTCAAATTGCTGTAACAACAGGTAGAACGGAAGAAACATCTCTTAATACAGAATTTAGCGGTACTAGCGTGGGAAGTATCACACTCGAAGCAGACCAATTAAGAATTCTCAACGGAGCAGAGATATCAACTTTTACAGGAGATGTCGGCAGTTCGGGTTCAATTGATATTCGCGCAAATAGTATCGAAATTAGCGGTAGAGGAACTCGAACGATTACCTTATCAACTGGAGAAACCGCAATAGGTAGTCAAATTGTTGCTCTAGCTAGTAACGGAGGCAACACCGGAGATATTTCAATTACCACACAAAGATTAATCGGACAAGATGGAGCATCAATTAACACTAATAGTTTGGGAATGGGTTCTTCAGGTTCAATTAGTATACAAGCTCAAGAGGTATTATTTGATGATCAAGTTAATATTTCGAGTGGAACGTTTGGTGCGGGTAATGGAGGAAATATTACCATTGAAACGGAACAACTTAGAGTTCAGAATAATTCTACAATTTCTTCAGGAATTAGCCTACTAAATGAATCCGAAATCACTTCCGTTGAAATACCCCAAAATCGCCGAGGAGGAACAGTCTTCATTCAAGCCTCAGAATCAGTTGTTCTTGACGGGGAAGGAACATCAATTTCTACTGGTGTTTCGGAAAAAGAAACTATCGGTAATGGTGGAAATATCATTATTGAAACCGGACGTTTAACTGTGAGCAATCGAGCTTTCTTGTCTACAGGAGCTTTCGGAATTGGAGATGCGGGGCAGATAAACTTGCAAGCGGAAACTATTGAATTAATAGGTGGTTCTTTTATTGGTGCAATAGTTTTTGATACGGGCGTTGGAAATGGGGGAACGGTAACGATTGATGCTGAACAATTAACAGTTAGAGATCAATCTGGCATTTTTGTAAGTAGTCGCGGTGAAGGGAATCCCGGAAATATAGACGTAAGTGCTTCCCAAGTTCGCCTAGAAAATGAAGGACGTTTGGAAGCAGAATCCATTACGGGTGAAGGCGGAAATATTACTATCAATTCTCCCGATATTCGAGTGCGGCGCCAAAGCGCAATTTCAGCAACCGGAAGTCAAAGCGGTCAAACGTTTGATGGAAATATTGATATTAATTCTAATTTTTTAGTATTGTTAGAAAACAGCCAAATTGTTACCAGCGCTTTTGACCCAACAGGAGGCAGCAATATTAATATTCGTCCTTTGGAAAGTGCCGAATTAGCAGTTTTACAATCTCAAAATAGTATTATTAATGCTGCCGGAGAACTTTCTATTGATGATACTCTCAATTTTGACCCGCCAGAATCAACTCAAGTTGAAGTGGTTGATCCGGCTGCATTAATCGCTCAAGACCCCTGCAAACAAAGAGGAGACAGTCAATTTATTATAACCGGACGAGGCGGTATTGCGTTCAACCCCACTCAAGATTTATTTTCAGTTCCCGAGTTAGAATTATCTCTGATTGAACCTGTGACTCCTTCAGTTAATCGTTCCTCCCAACGTCGTTCACAACAATCAAAAAAACGAGATAATCATCCTATTGATTCTAGAACTATTGTTCCGGCGAGGGGATGGATAAGAGATGAGAAAGGAGACGTTATATTAGTGGGTTATGACCCAACAAAAACGGGAGTTCAGCGTCAACCTCANGCGAGGGGATGGATAAGAGATGAGAAAGGAGACGTTATATTAGTGGGTTATGACCCAACAAAAACGGGAGTTCAGCGTCAACCTCAACCCACTCC
>NZ_LATL02000345.1 GCF_000972705.2 Limnoraphis robusta CS-951
ATACAGTCTAACGACTTGGTAGCGATAGAAAACCTACGGATACGCAATCTAGTTAAAAATCATCATCTAGCCAAGTCAATTAACGATGCCGCTTGGTACAGATTTAGAGAATGGCTGGAGTATTTTGGGAGAATTTATGGGGTTCCGGTGATTGCCGTTGAACCTGCATACACGTCTCAAAACTGCTCAAATTGTGGTGAGAAGGTTGTCAAAACTCTCAGTACGAGAACTCATAAATGTCCTCACTGTGGGTATGTAGCAGACCGGGATGAAAATGCCGCCAAAAACATTCTAAAATCTGCATTAAAACAGCTATCAAATACCGTCGGGCAGATGGAAATTAACGCCTTTGGAGAGACTGACCTCTGCTTAAGTGGGGAAACCCAGTTGAGTAAGTCAACTCGACGAAAGAGGAAACCCAAACAGTGATGTTTGGAATCTTTGTCGTTTACGGCGGAGAGGATGTCAACTGAACAAAATCCCATCTCGCATCCTCCTTTTGACGGAGAAAATGTCCAGATATCCAGTATCAAGTTTTGTAATCTTAAGTATCAAGTTTTGTGACAATATTTCTTGATTTAATCTGTTTTTTATGTTTTGGCTTTACCTTTAAATATATACTAAAAATAGTCAATCTTACCCGAGTGACTATCTACAGCTTCCCGAGGAGGTGGCAACCATGCCCGGGGTTTATTTGATTCTACTGGCCTTGAGTTTAGGCTCCATCTGGGTCTATCTACAAACGTCTGAAGATATCCCTTTTGTTTTAGCAGGATTAACCGGACTCGCTTGTTTTGTATGGGGATTTGCGTTCACACACTGGAGTCTTCAAATCTTGATGTTGTGTGGGTTGTTAAGCTGGTACAAATTTTATTTTCCAGAGCAATCAAGTCTACGATAGACAAGGAAAAACTCAAAACACAAACTCAACTAATAATAAAACTCCTCTTGCGTTCCAGTTTTGAGGAGTTTTTTATCGTTTTATAAAAATCATTCAATAACAAAGGTTTCCGAAGGATCACTCCCGGAAACCTGATCAACTATAGCTCAACTATTGTGTATGGCAACACTAAACAATTCAACTGACTTCAATCGAATTACATTAAGCCAATTTGAGAAAGGATACCTTGACCGGTTAGGTACTCAGTTGCGATTCCAATCNTTCCAGTTTTGAGGAGTTTTTTATCGTTTTATAAAAATCATTCAATAACAAAGGTTTCCGAAGGATCACTCCCGGAAACCTGATCAACTATAGCTCAACTATTGTGTATGGCAACACTAAACAATTCAACTGACTTCAATCGAATTACATTAAGCCAATTTGAGAAAGGATACCTTGACCGGTTAGGTACTCAGTTGCGATTCCAATCACAAAACCTAGCATCGCTAGACGGCCATTCCAAGTTTCTGCAAACTCAGTGAATCCAAATTTACCTTCTTGGTTTTCCATGTCTAAAAACTCCTCTGTTGTTTCTGTGACCTATACAAAATTTAACATATCGACTGAAAAGCTGCAACATTTTTTTACAAAATCTGAAAGAGGGGACAGGGGACAGGCAGATGGGGAGATGGTGAGCAGTAGTGGTAACTGTTCACGGATAACCGCCCTTATCAGATAATGAACTCATGTAAAGAAGCGATTGCTCAATAACCCTGATGAATATTCGTATCGGTAACGGCTATGATATCCACCGTCTGGTCGAGGGACGACCGTTAATATTAGGTGGAATTCACATTGAACACGAACGCGGACTCTTAGGAAACAGTGATGCAGATGTGTTAACACACGCTATCATGGACGCAATGTTAGGAGCGCTCAGTCTCGGCGATATCGGACTCTACTTTCCCCCAACCGATGAAAAATGGACAGGCGCAGACAGTTTAGTTCTACTCGATAAAGTCCATCAAATGATTCAACAACGGGGTTGGAAAGTCGGGAATATTGATTCTGTCGTTGTCGCTGAACGACCTAAACTTAAACCTCATATTTCAGCAATGCGCGAGCGCATTTCTACAGTTCTCCAGATCCAACCCGAACAAGTCGGTATCAAAGCCACAACCAACGAGAAGTTAGGCCCAGTGGGACGAGAAGAAGGAATCGCCGCCTATGCTGTCGCCTTGCTAGAACTTCAGTAGAGAGGGGTCATAGCACGTCTGTAACATCTGAAATTCCATCACACTTCAGAATGAAATATCCTTTGACTCAAATTTGGCATCGTGGACTCGGGATGGTGATCGCAGCAATTTTAGCGATCGCCCTCGCCGCCTGTAGCCCTGCGACATCGACCCTTCCTTCTCGTTTAGTCGTTCCAACTCCCAGTGGGCCTGGAACCTTTAACTATCCGCTCAATCAATCAGCCTATAGTATTTTTGGCTATATTTACGACTCATTGTTACGAGAAAATCCCTATACCGGTGAACTAGAACCCGGACTCGCAGAATCTTGGAACGTTTCTCCCGATGGACAAAAAATCGTCATCACCTTGCGAGACAATTTAAAGTGGTCAGATGGAGAAGAGATGACCGTTGATGATATTATTTTCACCTACAATGAAATCTATCTCAACGATAAAATTCCCAGTGGAACCGCCGATATTTTAGCAGTAGGGGAAAAAGGTCAATATCCCACCGTGAAAAAGCTCGATAATCGCCGCGTTGAATTTTCGGTTCCTGAACCTTTTGCGCCATTTTTACGCTACGCTGGCGGTTTACCAATATTGCCGGCTCATGCTTTAGCCTCATCGGTTCGTACCCTTGATGCTCAGGGAAATCCCCTGTTTTTAACGACTTGGGGAACAGAAACCGACCCCAATAAAATTATTGGAAATGGGCCTTATCGTTTGGCAAGTTATGCAGCAAATCAGCGCGTCATTTTGCAAAAAAATCCCTATTATTGGCGCCAAGATGAACAGGGAAATTCCCAGCCCTTTATTGAGCAAATTGTCTGGCAAATCATGGAAAGTACGGATACTCAACTGCTCAATTTTCGCTCGGGTTCCTTAGATACTTTAGATGTACAAGCAGAAGCTTATCCCCTGTTAAAACCGGACGAAAAGCGAGGTCAATATACGATTTATAGTCCTGGCCCTGATACGGGAACAGTTTTCCTCACGTTTAATCAAAATCAAGGCAAAGATGCCAAAACCAATCAACCGTTTGTTCCGACGGCTAAATCTCGTTGGTTTAATAATAAAGCCTTTCGACAAGCGATTTATTATGCGATTAATCGAGAGGTGATGAAAAATAATATTTACTTGGGATTAGGAGCCTTACAACATTCTGCAATTCCGGTACAAAGCCCTTATTATTTATCACCAGAAGCCGGACTCAAGACCTATCAGTACAATCCAGAAAAAGCCAAGAAGCTGTTAGAAGAAGCCGGATTTAAATCAAAAAATGGTAGATTATTGGATGCCGATGGAAATCCCGTGCAATTTACAATTTTAATTGCTTCGGGAATGAAAGTTAGGTCACAAATGGCAACCCAAATCACTCAAGATTTAGGTAAACTGGGAATAAAAGTCTTTACTCAGCCTTTAGAATTTAACGCCTTTGTCGCTCGATTAAGGCGTCGAGATTGGGAGGCTTATTTGGGAGGATTTACAGGCGGTTTTGAACCCCATGGAGGTTATGTCATTTGGTCAGTTAACGGAAGATTACATAGTTTTAATCAAGGCCCCCAACCCGGACAGGAAGATATTGTCGGCTGGAAACCCTCTGACTGGGAACAAAAAATAGATGCTCTTTATATACAAGCCTCTCAAGAGTTAGACGAAGAAAAACGCCAAGAACTTTATGCTCAAACTCAACAGATAGCCGCAGAGGAACTGCCCTTTTTATATATGGTAAATCCCCTATCTTTTGAAGCCATTCGCGATCGCATTGAAAATTTAGAATATACTCCGTTAGGTGGTGCATTCTGGAATCTATACCAGCTAAAAATTAAAGAATAATTGANATACAAGCCTCTCAAGAGTTAGACGAAGAAAAACGCCAAGAACTTTATGCTCAAACTCAACAGATAGCCGCAGAGGAACTGCCCTTTTTATATATGGTAAATCCCCTATCTTTTGAAGCCATTCGCGATCGCATTGAAAATTTAGAATATACTCCGTTAGGTGGTGCATTCTGGAATCTATACCAGCTAAAAATTAAAGAATAATTGAAATTTGCAATGAATCCAGACGCTTTAAAGGATTTACTCGAATCAGTCGCCAACGGTCAAATGAGTCCCACAGAAGCACTCAGAAAAATCAAACATTTTGACTTTGAACCAGTGGGAGATTTTGCTCGGATTGATCACCATCGCAAACTAAGAACAGGCTTTCCTGAAGTGATTTGGGGGCTAGGTAAAACCCCCGAGCAAATTATCGAAATTATTCAGGCGATGCGACAACATAACACTACAGTAATGGCAACTCGCATTGAAGCCGATGTCTATGAGAAATTATTTGCCAAAATTCCCGATCTATCCTATTATCCGACTGCTCGGATTTGTGCGATTACTCCGGCAATTGTGCAGACCAAATCATCTCAAACCATTACCATTTTGACAGCCGGAACCGCCGATTTACCCGTCGCCGAGGAAGCCGCCGTGACTGCGAATTTATGTGGTTTTCCCGTCAAACGACTGTGGGATGTGGGAGTCGCCGGAGTCCACCGCTTGTTGAGTAACTGGCATTTAATCGCAGAAGCAGATGTCTTAATCGTGGTCGCGGGAATGGAGGGAGCATTACCCAGTGTCGTGGCGGGTTTAGCCGACTGTCCGGTGATTGCTGTTCCGACCAGTATCGGCTACGGAGCCAGTTTAAACGGTTTAGCACCCTTGTTAACCATGTTAAACTCTTGTGCTGCGGGAGTCGGAGTCGTTAACATTGATAATGGATTTGGAGCCGCCATTTTAGCAGGTCAAATCTTGCGAGTCGCGCAAAAACAGCAAACCACCAGCTAACGATTCAGCGTTTTCCCCATGAACAGTCGTCTTGGCTGGCCAAACAGTAGGGGATTCCAACTGTGATCAATTTCGGCTAACCGATAACCTGCTTTGAAATACAACCGTTTAGCTGGAGAGTTGTTTTCTAAAACGTGCAGGTACAATTGAGAATATCCCCATTGACGGGCGATCGCTTCACAGCGACTGAGTAACTGTTGGGCGACTCCCAAGCGTCGATACTGAGGATGAACCGCCAGATTCGATAAATAGGGAAACTGGCGTGCTCCCGAAGCGATCCAAGCATTAGGCGATCGCAATGCCATTTCTACCGTTCCCATCAAGACTTCGGGCGTGAGCGGCGATTTATGGACTTGGGGGCGGGCGGAATTGGTGTTTAGGGCAACCAGACAAACATAATGATCGGTTCCACTCGCCAAACGGTTGCGTAAATCTTCATAAATTCCCAGACGCAGGATAGGATAAACCCAGCCGAAAAAGCCTTCACGAGAGTGGAAACTTTCGGCTAAGACTTCGGTGAGTGGCAATACATCCGCAGATGTAGCCGAACGGATACTCAAGTGAGAAGGATGGGAAGAATATCCGGAAACCCCTTGAGTATTAGAGGTTGAGGTCAAGAAGAATGGATTCACTATGGGTGAGTTCATGGTATAACACTGTAACCCATCTTAGATTCACTCATTAGAATTGCGCCGATGAAAAAAGGCAATCTTATTCAGCAATCAACGGGTGAGTCGCAGTACATTGAATAAAAAGATACACAGCACTCAAGACAGCACTCAGGGTGAGCGTGATACCAATTAACAATAGATCAGAATATGATTGATATGGGTGCATTCTAGACAACTCCCCCAAAATCCAAGAGTGTTATACCNATTCACTCATTAGAATTGCGCCGATGAAAAAAGGCAATCTTATTCAGCAATCAACGGGTGAGTCGCAGTACATTGAATAAAAAGATACACAGCACTCAAGACAGCACTCAGGGTGAGCGTGATACCAATTAACAATAGATCAGAATATGATTGATATGGGTGCATTCTAGACAACTCCCCCAAAATCCAAGAGTGTTATACCTGATTTGGTGAACCGTTATGCTGACTGAATGGCGTTTTTCTGGCAACGATGATCACTCATCACAAGCCCCCGTCCACCCTTTTGACTAACATCATTCGCTTTTGCAGCAGGAGAGCGGTGCATGAATTTCCCCAAGAAATCTAAGCCCAAAATTCTAGTTGTTGACGATGAACCCGACAACTTAGACCTGCTCTATCGGACGTTTTATCGTGCTTATAAGGTCTTGAGGGCGGAAAGTGGGCATGAGGCTCTACAAATTTTAACTCAGGAAGAGGATGTTGCTGTGATTATCTCCGATCAGCGAATGCCTCAAATGAGTGGAACAGAACTCCTCAGCTTGGCGGCGACTCAGTATCCCGACGCCATCCGAATTCTGTTAACCGGTTATACTGATGTTGAGGATTTAGTTGAAGCGATTAACTCCGGTCAGGTCTTCAAATACGTCACTAAACCCTGGGAAGCCGAAGAACTCAAGGCGATCGTTAACCAAGCTTTAGAAACTCACAACGTCCTCAAAACTCGTACCGAAGAACTCAAAAGAGCGCTGCGACAAGAATCCCTTCTCTACGCAGTTACGAGTACGATTCGTTCAGCTCTCAATTATCGCGAAATGCTGCAACGGATTGTCGAAACGGTTGGGCAAATGTTTGAGGTGAGTTACTGCATTTTACAACCCTTTCAAGAGGGGGAAATGCTCGAGGAATGGTTTGTTTATCAGGCTTCTGGCTTAAAAGATTCTGACTTGGGGATTGCCAATTCCCAATTTAAAACCCTCGTTTGGCAAACAACAACCGTTGAAATCATCCAAGATGCTCAAACTGATGAACGAATTCAAGGCAACTCTGAACAATTCGACTCCCGTAAACAAGCCTACAGCACCGCGAATATCTGCTCTAGCCTGATTGTACCGCTCTTTTATCNGCTTCTGGCTTAAAAGATTCTGACTTGGGGATTGCCAATTCCCAATTTAAAACCCTCGTTTGGCAAACAACAACCGTTGAAATCATCCAAGATGCTCAAACTGATGAACGAATTCAAGGCAACTCTGAACAATTCGACTCCCGTAAACAAGCCTACAGCACCGCGAATATCTGCTCTAGCCTGATTGTACCGCTCTTTTATCAACAAGAACTGATGGCTGTTCTGGCGATGCACCAAGTTGAAGATTTGCGAGAATGGATTGGTCACGAAGTTCAGTTGGTGAGCACGGTTGCTGATCAAGCCGCCCTAGCCCTCTCTCAAGCCCGCGCCTACGAACAACTCCAAGAACTCGCTAGACGCGAAGCACTCGTTAATACCATCACGGCGGCGATCCGTTCAAGTCTTGATCCCCAAAAGATTTTTGCGGCTATTACCCAACAACTTGGACAAGCCCTGAGAGTTGACGGTTGCGCCCTGTCTCTGTGGACGAAAGAGGATGAATTTGTGCAATGTGTGGGCTTGTATGATGCTCACCAAGAAACTTCTTTGGTGTCAAACTGGTCAGAAGAGGATACCCACGAGGCTTCCTCTGAGGCTAAAAGCCCAGCAAGTTTACCTCAGTCGGCGGTTCCCATTCGGGGAAATCCTGTGCTGCAACGCTTGCTAGAGACTCAGCAGCCCGTCGTGATTAATGATTTGACTCAAAAACCCGATTGGAATTTAATTGAACTTCCTTTGCGATCGCCGTCTAAAGCGTTAATGGTACTGCCTTTACTGTTAGATGATCAAATTATCGGCAGTATTTCTCTGCGTCAAAACGACGCGCTCCGCAAATGGACGGAAGCTGAAGTGACTTTAGTCCAAGTTGTCGCCACCCAAGCCGCCCTTGCTGTACAACAAGCCCGTCTTTATCAAAAAACTCGTCAACAAGCTGAAAGATTACTAGAAGTTGATCGCTTAAAAACAGAATTTTTTCAAAATATTTCCCACGAATTTCGCACCCCGTTAACGCTGATGATTGGCCCTTTAGAATCAGCCGTTAATCAGATGCAAGGTTTACCTTATGAACAAGCTAAAATAGCCCTGAGAAATTCTCGGCGACTCTTGCGTTTAGTCAATCAGTTACTCGATTTACAGCGATTTGATGCTGGACGAATGCAACCGAGTTTTCGTCCTTGTAATTTAGTGGATTTTTGCCGTCAAACGATTGAATCGTTTCAACCCTATTGTGATAAAAAAGGAATTCAACTGGTGACGGATTTAAAATCCTGTGAACCTATATATTTAGACTTAGAACGCTTTGATAAAGTTCTCTATAATCTGCTTTCTAACGCCATGAAATTCACGCCAGAAGATGGCACTATTTTTATCAATTTAGAACCAACGGGAAGTTATTGTCGCTTACAAGTTAAAGATACGGGAATTGGAATTCATCGCGAACAAATTCCCCATTTATTTGAACGCTTTCGTCAAGCAGAAGGTTCAACGAATCGTTCCCATGAAGGCAGTGGGTTAGGATTAGCTTTGGTTAAAGAATTGGTAGACTTACATCGAGGTCAAATTTCCATTGATTCGGTTTATGGTGAAGGAACAACATTCACCATTTGGCTACAAAGCGGAACTACTCATTTACCAGCCGAACAAGTTCTAGAAGTTCCAGCCGAGTTAAATCCTAGACGAGCCGCCGTAGAATTGGCAGATGTTGAAGTTGAATTCAGTGAGGATGAAGTACAAGAATCGGCTAACAACAAAATGGCTATTATTCCTCCTATTTATACAACTGAATCGATAGAAAATTTTATTTTAGTTGTTGATGATAATCCTGATTTGCGCCGCTATTTATCCAATATTTTGCGACAAGCTAATTTTAATATTGTCATGGCTCGGAATGGGGCGGAAGGATTTGACCAAGCAAAAGCTTATCGCCCGGAAGTGATTATTACTGATTTAATGATGCCGAATGTCTCAGGATTAGATTTAATTCGGATGATTCGGGAAGACTCGGAGTTAAGGGGAACTCCGATTATTTTATTAACCGCAAAAGCTGATGAAGATACCCGAATAGAAGGGGTTGAACGGGGAGCAGATGCTTATGTTTCCAAACCCTTTAATGATCGAGAACTTCTGGCTGAAGTGCGAAATCTGCGGGCTTTAAAAGAAAATGAACGCCGAGTAGGAGAGTTAAATCGATATCTGACAGAATCAGTTTTAAGACGGTTTTTACCACCTCCGATGGTGGAACTTGCAGCAGCAGGTGATTTGGTCTTAGATTTGAACCCAGAACCGCGTTTAGTGACGATTTTATTTACAGATATTGTTGGGTTTACGCGAATGTCTAATCAACTTCAATCTCGCCTGATAGCCCAAGTTTTGAATGAATATTTAGCCGCTATGACTCAAGCTGTCTTTGAAAATGGCGGAACGGTTGATAAGTTTATCGGAGATGCGGTAATGGCTTTGTATGGCGCACCCAAGGAGTTACCCCCCCAGGAACAGGTGAGGCGTGCATTGGCTTCTGCACGGGCGATGCTGCGGGCTTTAGACAAGTTAAACCAAAGTTGGCTAGAGCGGAGTTTAATTGGGCATAATGGGGTTGAACCTGTGCGTTTTCGTTGCGGAATTCATCAGGGAATGGCGGTTGTTGGGATGTTTGGGGCGAAAGAGCGATCGGACTATACCGCGATTGGCCCTTCGGTGAATATTGCGGCTCGGTTACAGGAAGTCGCGGCTCCCAATAGTATTTTAGTCTCAGCAGACGTCGCTCAATACCTGGATAAACGGGAAATTCTCTCCTCGGATATGCAGCCCCTCAAAGGCATAGATGAACCTGTATCTACCTTTGTTATTGCTTCCGAACCCGTTGCTGAGTGATCTGAAAAATTTTTCAGCAAATTTTGATCAATTTCAGCAAAAGCTGTGCTATATTAGTAGGACTGCAATATTGCGGGTGTAGTTTAGTGGTAAAACCTTAGCCTTCCAAGCTAATGATGGGGGTTCGATTCCCCCCACCCGCTTTGAGAACTGAAGCCAGATGAATTTTGCGATTATTCGATCCCTTCTAATGTGAGTTGGGTTGAATTGTTGTTGTCGGTTTTGGGGGGTTTTTTGCGGGTTTGTTTGGCGGGTTTGCTGTGGGTTTCTCGTTCTTTGCGAATTCGTTCTAATAGCACTGATGCGGGTTCGTCGTTGGGGTTTTGGGGAACCAGTTCGCCTCGGAATGCTTTAGCCAGAATTGATTGATTTAACGTTTCTAAGTCGGTTTCTGTTTGTTGGTATAGGTGTTCTATATTATCGGCTATTTTAAAGAGTTTGTCAATCCGGTTGACGATTTCTTGTTGTTCTTGTGTTGAAAACAGAGGTAATGGCAAGTTTCGACAAATTTCTAAGGTTAAATTAAATTGTCCAGCCGTTGCCTTTGCAGCTTTAATAGCAGAAGATAATATTTCTATTGAAAGTAGACAGTAGCAAAAACAATCATTATCAATTCCTGGGATTCCTCTATAAACTACAACAGCCTGATTCATATTCCACTCAGCATAATCATTCGGAACAATTGCAACTTTTCCCAAAGGTGGGCCTACAATATTCATTATTACATCACCAGGAAATAATTTTGATCGTGCTAATTTAGTCTGATGAGTTTCTTTACTAATAAAAGTTGGATTGACAGAAAAATCTAGTTTTCCTGTATTTGTTAAATTGTAAACTTTGACGAAAGGAACATCGCCACAATTCTCGAACATTTCAGTCGCTAATGGAGTAGTTCCTTTGGTAATAAAATCACATATTTGCTCTGCTCTAACCCAACACCAACCATCAGGTAATTGAGGTAAATTATCAGAGTTAACGGGTTCGGGTTCTTTATATTTCTGCTTCCATTTATCATCTTTGGGTGTTTTATCTGCTGCTTTCATCTTCTCTAATTCTGCTTCTTCCCAACGCCGACGCCGTTCAATTTTTATCCNGGTGATATTGTTATTGCTAGAACAGGAGCAACCACAGGAAAAAGTTTCCTACTGAATGAAATTCCTTTGGTAATAAAATCACATATTTGCTCTGCTCTAACCCAACACCAACCATCAGGTAATTGAGGTAAATTATCAGAGTTAACGGGTTCGGGTTCTTTATATTTCTGCTTCCATTTATCATCTTTGGGTGTTTTATCTGCTGCTTTCATCTTCTCTAATTCTGCTTCTTCCCAACGCCGACGCCGTTCAATTTTTATCCTTTCTAACAACACAGACGCAGGTTCAATATCTGGGTTTTTCTCCCTCCAATCTTTGGTTAAATCTCCTCGAAACGCAGCAGCGAGAACAGATTGACGAAATTTATTTAATAGGGGACGTATCGCCACAAGTTCGGCTTTGACTCGTTGACTCCTCTCCTGTAACGCTTCTATTTTGGCGACTATGCGTTTCTGTTCGTTGAGGGGAGGTAGAGGAACATTTAATTTTGAAAGAATAGAAGCATTAGCCCCTGGTTGTGCTGTTCCTTTGCTAACAGTGGTAATTTGTTTCCAGTAATAAGGACTTTGTAAAAAATTAGCTAGATATTCAGGTACATAAATATCAGAAGCTTCTAAGCGAATTAAATATGAAGCAAAAATGCTATTTTCAGGAATTTCATTCAGTAGGAAACTTTTTCCTGTGGTTGCTCCTGTTCTAGCAATAACAATATCACCTTTCTTAAGCTTATATTTTTCAATTTGATCGCATTCACAGAAAGGAACTGTATCCCAATTCACAGAATTATTCTGAAGGTCTGTAATTCTAAGTAGTTTTATTCCCGTTGTTTCTTCAATGGCTGAAGCAGTGTATCCATATTGAATATTAAGTACAATATCACCTAAATTTACTAATCTCCAACCCATAGGCAATTCTATCAATTCGTCAGTCATCATTTCTCTGTTATATTTAATCGTTATTCTGAATCAGGTGTATACACTATGATAGGCTATAGTTAAAACTCTATTCTATTGCCTATTGCCTATTGCCTATTGCCTATTGCCTATTGCCTCACTTTGCATAAATAACTTGATGCGTCCTTAAAATATTAGCCAAACGATAGGGATTTTGAATTTGATTCTTTTCAACCAAATCAACCTCACGTCCGAATTTTTCCTCCAACTCCTCCTGCATATCCAAAATATTAGACAAATTCAACCGATAAGATGAATCATAAACAACCAAAACATCAACATCACTATCAGAACGAAAATCCTCTCGCAACACCGACCCAAACAAAGCAAACTCTATTATATTCCAGCGTTGGCAAAAATCAGCAATCTCCCCCCCAGATATTTTTAGACGTTCAGTTAAAATAACATCCAAACTCATCGGTAAATTAATAGTAGGTTCTGATTTAATGTTCATATCCTATTCTTTATTCCCTGTCTGTAAGCGTCAATCTCTGCTCTAATTTCTGCCTCTGTTATTTCCTGAATTTCAGGCATAGACTGTAACTCCTTGAATAACTCCCGCAATTCCTGAACCAAAACCGCTTTTGATTTTGGCTCTTTTGAAAGATTTGACCGACTGAGAATAAACTCAGCAAAATCTAGAACCTCCTGCTGTTTTTCTGGGGAAAGATTAACCAAAACCTGATTAATTGCTTGAATAATAGTGCTAGTTGATATCATGGTGTTACCTCCAAATCTTCCTCATTTTCCAACAACAACATTAACGCTTCCATCTCATCCGTTGCACTTTGTAACCGTTGAAAAATCTCCGCAGCAATAATATCGGGTTCAGGTAAATTTTCCCCACTCTGCAAACTCTCATCCCGCAACCAAGAAATATCAAGATTATCCCCCCGTTTAGCAATATCCTCCCGACTAAAACAACGAAACCGCCCTTCTTCTCCTAAGTCTATTCGTTGGCTGTTTCCATTGCAGTCATCGCCATAACAACTCTCAAATTCTTCAAAATGCTGATGAGTCAGAGGAATACGTTTCCCAAAACTCGGCATATTGGTTCTCATATCATAAAACCAAACCGCTTTTGTATTCCCCTTTTCTGTCGTTCCCCGTTGAAAAAATAGCACATTTGTTTTCACCCCTTGGGCGTAGAAAATCCCCGTCGGTAATCTTAAAATCGTATGTAAATTACACTTATTCATCAAGTCCGCCCGAACTTTTCGCCCCTGTCCATCCTCAAATAATACATTATCCGGTAACACCACCGCCGCCCGTCCTAATGGTTGCAAACCCCGATAAATATGCTGCAAAAATGCTAATTGTTTGTTAGAAGTCGGGTAAGTAAAATCATCCCTTGTGGGTTTTCCGCCGCCCTTTTTCGTCCCAAAAGGAGGGTTAGTTAATATTAAATTTGCCTTCGGAAGTCGTTCGCCCTCACCCGAAAGCGTATCGCCCAAACTCACCTCCCCTTCTATCCCGTGTAACAGCATATTCATTAACAGCAACCGATGGGCGTCTTGTACCAATTCCATCCCATAAAACGCCTGATATTTTTGAAAAGCCTGTTCACCGTCGGGTAAGTCAAATAAATCATCAGTTTGTAGTTTAATAAAACGGTCAGCCGCAATCAAAAAACCACCCGTTCCCGCCGCCGGGTCTTGAATTAATTCTCCCGGTTGAGGCTGCATTAATTTTACCATACAATCAATCAAAGGACGAGGGGTAAAATATTGACCCGCCCCGGATTTTTTCTCTCCTGCGTTTTTTTCTAATAACCCTTCATAGAGATTTCCTAACCCTTCTTCCTTCGCCGAATACCAATCCAATTCATCAATACTGGTAACAAGTTTATTGAGAATTCGAGGCTGTTTTAGGGCGGTTTGAGCGTTTGCAAATATCGCTTGTACCCTTGTATTCGCCGTTTCCGAACCCAATGTTACCAGCAATTGACGATAAAATTTAAGCTGTTCTATCCCGTCTTTCTCCACCAAATTTATCCACTGAAACCCCTTCGTAAGTTGGTTTTCTGTGTTGGTTTCCTGCGCCATTTTCAGGAACAATAAATAAGTTAATTCGGTAACGTATTGGAGATAAGTTATCCCGTCATCCCGAAGAACGTTACAAAGATTCCAAAGTTTTTGAACAATATCGGTAGTTGCTGTCATTTTCACACTTTAATCTGAAGTATTTAAAGATTTGTTGGCAATGTTTCTAGGTTTTTTATCCCCCCTTCCCCCCTTAAAAAGGGGGGTTGAAAGTCCCTTTTTTGGGGATTTAGTAGGTTTTTTATCCCCCCCTCCCCCCTTAAAAAGGGGGGTGTTTTATTCAAATTATCCATTTTCCAGGGAAATTTAGGGGGGGTTGAAAGTCCCCCTTTTTAAGGGGGATTTAGGGGGATAAACTGGGGGATTTAGGGGGATAAAGTCCCCCTTTTTAAGGGGGATTTAGGGGGATAAACTGGGAAATTTAGGGGGGATAAAGTCCCCCTTTTTAAGGGGGATTTAGGGGGATCTTCCATTATCCCACATCTTCCCAAATCTCCCGATTAATCTCACTCAAAATATTCTCCAACTCCCCATCGAATGTTTTATTAATGCGATTAAACCCACCCATAGACTTAAACTGTCCCTGTTCAAACGCCGCCTTATCAACTATCGTTTCTAATTTTAACTGCTTTCCAATACGTTCTAACCATTTGCGTTGGGGTTCAGTCCAACTGCGAGAGGCGATGATTTTGGAGATCGCTTTATCCACCCTTTCAGTATAAGATATTAAAGCATCACCCAGCGCAGCCTGACGAATAAATCCGATAATAGAAGCGGCGATATCCTGGTTTGTTGTTTCTCGCCAAGCCGTTTGTAAAGTAATTTCCGAATATCCCGCATTATCTAACAATAACTTTACCTCTTTTAACTGACTTCGCGTTAACTCACGGGGACGTTGTACCACCGCCATCAAAGCCGTAATTTGGTTAATATTCTCGTTCAAAAAGGTACGGAAACTGTCGAGATAATCTTGCGGTTTCTCCGCCTTCCCGTAACCCCGTTCAACTCGAATCACTCGGTCAACATGGCGAGAAATCAAAAGCGGTTTTCTTCCGCCATCTTTTCGATCCAACAACTCCGCGATCGCCTTTTTATCCCCAAACCATTCTACCACCTCTCGGGGAGAACTGCGCTTCAAATATTTTGCCATATCCGTTATCGACATTCCCGCCAAAGTTTCAAGCTGTTCTTTGCTATCCCCACTTAGATAGCGTCGCTTTTGTTGAAACTTCGCTAAGAATTGGTCTACAATCNCTGTCGAGATAATCTTGCGGTTTCTCCGCCTTCCCGTAACCCCGTTCAACTCGAATCACTCGGTCAACATGGCGAGAAATCAAAAGCGGTTTTCTTCCGCCATCTTTTCGATCCAACAACTCCGCGATCGCCTTTTTATCCCCAACCCATTCTACCACCTCTCGGGGAGAACTGCGCTTCAAATATTTTGCCATATCCGTTATCGACATTCCCGCCAAAGTTTCAAGCTGTTCTTTGCTATCCCCACTTAGATAGCGTCGCTTTTGTTGAAACTTCGCTAAGAATTGGTCTACAATCTCCGGTAACGCCTGAACATTCTGCACCGTCGAAAGTTCATCAACCAGTTGACTAAAACTAATCTGAGGATTGACGACAACAGGCTTCATACTGGAAAGCAGACCAATCCCCTCATACAATTTTACCGCATCAAACACCCGGAAAACTGTTTTCCCAATCTCATCACATCGCCGAGTCGCCCTTCCCAACATTTGTTCATACAAAATCCGAGAATTCACCCGCCGCATAAACACCACATTACAAATCGCAGGCACATCAATTCCCGTCGTTAATAAATCTACCGTCACCGCAATTTTAGGACTAGCTTCGTTCTTGTATCGCCGAATCAATTCTAAAGGTTTATCCGCCGTTCCCGTAATCTTCTTAACCTCCTCATCATCAACACTTCCGTACTGAGTTTGTAGCGCCCGTTTTAACAAATAAACCACTAAATCAGCATGGCGATCTGTTGCACAAAAAATTAACGTTTTTTCCGGTAAACTTGGGTCAAGATATTCAGCAAGTTGCTCACAAACCACCTGATTAAACGATTCAGTAATCACCCGCCTGTTAAACTGTTCAATCTCGATTTTTATCTCATCCGGCGCGTGAACCAAATCAATTTTACCCGTTTTCGGGTCAAAATATTCTAGATTTTCTCCCGGTTGCCAAACCATCCCCGTTTCCGATAATTCCGTTATAATTTGTATCGGAGGTTCGTAATCAATTAACCAACCCTCCATCACCGCTTCTCGATAACTGTAAGTAAAAACCGGATCACCAAAAATCTGAGTCGTGTGCAAAGCAGGCGTCGCCGTCAAGCCAATTTTCACCGCATCAAAATAGTCAAGAACACGCTGATACTTAGAAATATAATCGGAAAAATCCCGAAAGGTTAACTCATTTTNAATTTGTATCGGAGGTTCGTAATCAATTAACCAACCCTCCATCACCGCTTCTCGATAACTGTAAGTAAAAACCGGATCACCAAAAATCTGAGTCGTGTGCAAAGCAGGCGTCGCCGTCAAGCCAATTTTCACCGCATCAAAATAGTCAAGAACACGCTGATACTTAGAAATATAATCGGAAAAATCCCGAAAGGTTAACTCATTTTCGCTTAACTCCTTGTCGAGTACATATCCCCGATGACATTCATCGACAATAATACAATCATACTCATCAACTTTGGGAATATTAGTCTCATCACCCGGATAAAACAACCGTTTCACAAACCCTTGAACCGTCGCAATATTTAACTTTGTATCCGTGTCAATTTGATGATCTGTTAACTCCCGAATTTCAAAAATATCACTAAAGGTTTGCAAACTTTCTAACCGAGTTTCTTTAAACGCATTCGCCGCTTGTTCCCCCAATGCAGTTCGATCTACTAAAAACAAAACCCGCCGAAACCGCTTGGATTTTAATAACCGATAAACCAAAACAATACTCGTCTTTGTCTTTCCCGTTCCCGTCGCCATTGCTAACAGCAAATTGCGTTTATTTTTTGCTAACGCTGCTTCTAGCGTTTGAATCGCTTTAACTTGATATTCTCGCAAATCAATGTTATAATTAAAAGGTTCGGTTTCTAATTGTTCGTGGGCGGTTTCTACATCCTGAGAAAGTAACGCTTTCAACCCTTCAGGACTGTACCACCCCCTCAACGAACGCCGTAAATTATCCGGTTTGCGAACATCACAAAACCAAATTCCGCTTTGCATTTGGAGTTGATGGAGGTACTCCCGCCCGTTGGTAGCAAAGACAAACGGAACCCGATATTCTCCCCAATTTCCTAATAAGATTTCATCCCCTTTTTTTCGATAACTTCGACTGTACCGCTTGGCCTGGTCAACCGCCCCAGAAACATCTTTAATTTGACGTTTGGCTTCCACAACCCCCACCACCTGAAGCCCCACAAACAAAACATAGTCCGCCCGTCCCTGAGTTGTCGGCCATTCTGCGATCGCCAAATTCTCAGATTTTTGGGGGCGAGTTCCGTTAGAATAAGTTAGGCTGGACGAATCAACTCTCCACCCTGCCAAGCGCAATTGGGCGTCAATTAAACGGCGGGTTTCCCTCTCGTCGAGGTCAATTTGAGTTTCGGCGTCTTGGGCGGGTTTTACAGCCTGTTCAACCCGTTGGGGAGACTGGGCGACATTGGTAGCTTGCAGATGTTGGAGTCGTTTTGAGGTTTTTTCGACCTCCGCTTCGGCTTCTTTGAGGAGTTCTTCGGCAATTTGTCGCAGTTCTTCTTCTTGTTGGGCTTTGGCTTTGGCGAGTTCGGCTTCGGTGAGATATTGGGCGGCTTCTATTCGTAATTTTTTTAATTCTTGCTGAACTGCAACGGTTTCCTCTGTGGGGTCAGGAGGCGGAATAAACGCCCCGGCTTTAAATTGGCTGTCAGAAGCAAAAGTCCGATGAAACCATATCCCCAGTTGTCGGGCGTATTTAAGGTTACTGAGGGCGGTTCGGTGGTCGCCTGTGAGGTTGTGGGTGGCGTCGTTTCCGGCTTTTCGCAGTTCGTGAAATAGGGGTTCGACGTTACCGGGGATGAGGTTATTAGAAGACAGGCGCCGGAGGAGGTCGAGTTGGGGTTCTGCGGGGTCGGTATAAAGTCCAACGTTGGCGGCGACGAGTTGGGCGAGAAGTTCCCCAAACTGTCGCAATTTCATTAAACAGGTGATGGGGTCTTCTTTGAAGTAGGCTTCTGCAACAGTTGCGAGGCGAACCAGTTGGGGGTCATGTTGTTGGAGAAAGGCGAAGTTGGGTGAGGGAACTCGCATAGGATAGTTTAAAATGGAAAAATAGGAGTTGAAAAAGTTTTCACTCTGTTTCCAAGTTAAACAATGTTTTTCTGGTTCAGCCTCAGTAATATCACGGTTTTTTTGAAGAAGAACAATCCCAATTAGCACTCCGGGGCAATCTTAAGGTACAAAGAGATTAACGTCTAATGACATCGGAGATACCGTGAGGGTGAAAACTCTTGTCCTATACATTGCCTATAAATATGGGCGGAGAGAGACTCGAACTCTCACGACTTTCATCGCCACATTTTGAGTGTGGTGCGTCTACCAATTTCGCCACCCGCCCTTTTGGGTAACTTCGTTATTATACACCCTTAAGTTTCCTTTTAGCAAGTCTTGATAATCTGAACTACTCGACCAGCGATCAATTTCTCGAACCCGCAGCACCGGGAGAGGATGAGTCAGTTGAGAAGATTGAGCTTGTTTGAGCAACTCTCCGAGTTCATCCTTGCTCATCTCGTCATAGGCTTTGGCTTGAGCTAAAAACGCATCCAGATTCAATTTTGAAGCCAAACTGGGAGAACCCCCGGATAATTTCATCAACACAGACATCACCGTGCGAGGGTTTTGAGTCGCCAACAGAGCGGCGCGATCGCAAGTAAACTCAGCACACCGCAACCATTCTAAAATCTGAGCCTGTAAGCCTTGAGTCAGAACCGCACCCCAAGGCGATAACTGTCCTGCGGCTAAAACCAGCAAATTCGCCAACGTTAAATAAACCCCATGTTCACACTTGAGATGACCCAACTCGTGAGCAATAACCGCTTGAATTTCTTCGGGAGTCAACAATTCAATTAAAGACGTATGAATAACAATAAACGGCTTTTCACCCCGCATTGCAAACGTATAAGCATTCGGAACCGGATGTTGACGAATATAAAGTTGAGGCGGTTCTAAATCCAACGTCTGACAAGCATTCAACAGCAATTGATGAAGATCAGGAAGTTGCTGTTCGCCAACTAAAACACTGGAAGCAATATTTTCCAAATAAAAAAACCGTTCGCCCAAAGAACCCAAAAACTGGCGCACCAATACATCCAGACCTGGAATTTGCTTAAGGGAACTCGTCGCTTGCAGGTCAAGGGGATGACGAAAATGATCAGCTTTTAAGCCCAGTAAAGGCAGTGTAGAAAGAGTCATAGGAATCAATCGGTGCAATCTCAAGATAATAACGGAACGCGAAAGTCAGTTTAGTTGAAAAACTCATAACCAATTTCTAGTTTAAGCCGAATTTGATTACTTATCGATCAACTTCCCTAACCCCTCTCCCTAAAATACTCCTTTTTCTGATAACTTTTTCCAATCAATTACAGATCAATAGTTTTAAAATTCAAAAACTTGTTAAGAATGATTACATTTTTATCGCTAACTCTTCTCAAGAATTTGACAGCAGAATCGGGGTTCTGGTAGAGTGAACAAAATGATAATTACAGGCTTGTTCTATCTTATTGCCAAAATACACCCGATAAACCCCATAATATCGTCGCTTTTAGGGGAGTTGAAGGGAAAAATGCAAGTTGACGATGCACGAATTTTACCCTCTATCTCTACAGGTCTGAGGTTAGGGGATTGACAAACATCACATTTTATGCAGGAGTTTCAGGTGAAAAAATCGGCCTTTTTTGGGAGGGGGTTGACAACGCCAGACTGAGGGCTTAAACTGGTGTGTAGGGGTTAACTCGTGTATATACTTGACTTTTTATTCAATACCCGCCCCAAAAAAGCAAAAATCCCCAAACCATCAGGCAGGGGAATCAAAACAACAGCGAAGACAATTAGACCTTTTCAGGTTCAACAGAAGGCTCAATTCGCACAATATTCGCACCCAATTTTTTCAACTTCTCCTCAAACTTCTCATAACCGCGATCGAGGTGATGTAAGCCTTGAATGGTGCTAGTACCTTCAGCAGCCAAAGCCGCTAAAACCAGAGCCGCAGAAGCTCGCAGATCCGAACCAATCACCGGAGCGCCCGACAACATCGGAACTCCGCGAACAATGGCTGTATTTCCTTTAACTCGAATATCAGCCCCCATGCGACTCAGTTCAGGAACATGATGCAAACGGTTCTCAAACACCGTTTCTGTGATCAAACTATTGCCTTCACAGAGCGTCAATAACGCCATAAAAGGAGCCTGTAAATCAGTGGGAAAACCGGGATAGGGGAGGGTTTCAATATCAGTAGCGACGTGTTGTTCTCCAGGAGAGACGCGGATGCAGTTAGGGGATTCCATAATAATATGAACGCCAATTTTCCGCAATTTAGAAATAGCTGCCGTGATATGTTCAGGAATCACCGGAGACAGTAAAATTTCAGATCGGGTAATGGCTCCCGCAATCAAAAACGTTCCCGCTTCAATGCGATCCGGGATAATCGAATAATCAACATCATGCAGACGGGGAACGCCAGAAATCACTAAAGTTTTAGAACCCGCCCCGCTAATTTTTGCCCCCATCGCCCTACAGAAGTTGGCTAAATCAACCACTTCAGGTTCTTGAGCCGCATTTTCAATAATACTTTCCCCTTCCGCGAGGGTAGCCGCCATCATCAGGGTTTCAGTCGCGCCAACACTCGGATAATCGAGATAAATTTTTGCACCCTTCAAGCGACCATTTCCGGGAACCGCCGCATGAACGACACCATGTTCGATGTGAACATCAGCGCCCATCGCCCGCAGTCCTTGAACATGAAGATTAACAGGTCTAGCGCCGATCGCACAACCGCCCGGTAACGGCACCTTAGCTACGCCTAAACGGGCGAGTAGCGGCCCAATCACAAAAAAGCTGGCTCTGAGTTTGCTGACTAACTCATAAGGAGCTTGAGAGGTAGAAATCTGAGCGGCGTTGATGTCGATCACATCGCCCTGTTGCTCAAATTTCACTCCAACGGAGGAGAGCAGCTGGCCCATCCGAGCCACATCAACCAGAGAGGGAACGTTGCGAATGCGACAATCCGACGGACAAAGTAATGCACCCGCTAAAATCACGAGAGCCGCATTTTTGGCTCCACTGATTTGAACGTGTCCTTGCAGTTGAGTGCGCCCAGACACCTGCAAGACAGGTTGATTGGGATCGGATGCAGATGAGAGTTTGGATGAGCTAAGAGCGAGTTTAATGGGTCTACCCTCCAATAATTTAAATGGTAAGAAAACATTCTTTAATTTTTGTTCTGATTCTACAGGAAAGCTGTCAGATGTCTAGGGGTCATGGCCCAAAGATTTTCACAGATCGCCTGTAATCGATTACCAGTTCTTGAGATCGACTCTAAAATCTAAGCATGACAAACCGTTCAGGTAGCGCACGATGGAAATTGGTATTCCTAAAGAGATTAAAGATCAAGAATTTCGAGTCGGTTTGAGTCCGAGTAGTGTTCGAGTTTGTACCGAAAGAGGTCATCGTCTGTTCGTTCAAGCCGACGCCGGAGCCGCAGCAGGCTTTACCGATGAGGATTATCAAAACGCAGGTGCAGAGATAGTCTCAACCCCCGAAGAGGCTTGGAACCGTGAAATGGTGGTGAAGGTTAAAGAACCCCTGCCCCCAGAATACCCCCTGATTCAAAAAGGTCAACTGTTGTTTACCTATCTTCACCTGGCGGCCGATCGCATCCTGACTGAAAACCTGATCAAGAGCGGAGTCTGTGCGATCGCCTATGAAACGGTAGAACTGACCGATGGGAAACTGCCTTTACTGACTCCGATGAGTATCATTGCGGGTCGTTTATCCGTGCAGTTTGGCGCCCGCTATCTCGAACGTCAGCAAGGAGGTCGCGGTGTTCTCCTGGGTGGGGTTCCCGGTGTGAAACCCGCTAAAGTGGTGATTCTGGGGGGAGGTGTTGTCGGAACGGAAGCGGCTCGAATTGCAGTGGGAATGGGTGCGATCGTTCAGATTTTAGATGTCAATGTTGAGCGGTTGAGTTATTTAGAAACCCTGTTTGGTTCCCGAGTCGAATACCTCTACAGCAATCCCTCTCAAATCGACAAAATCGTTCCTGATGCAGATCTGCTCATCGGTGCCGTCTTGGTCTTAGGACGACGCGCTCCTATACTTGTTCCCCGGTCTTTGGTAGCTCAGATGCGTCCTCGTTCTGTGATTATTGATGTAGCCGTTGATCAGGGGGGATGTGTGGAAACGCTACGCCCGACTTCACACACAAATCCGACTTATACCGAAGAAGGAGTTGTTCACTATGGGGTTCCAAATATGCCCGGAGCGGTGCCTTGGACAGCAACACAGGCACTAAACAACAGCACTTTATCCTATGTCTTACAATTAGCCGATCAGGGCGTGAAGGCTCTCACAGTCAATCCGGCTTTAGCTAAGGGATTAAATGTGGAAAATCATCAATTAGTGCATCCGGCTGTCCGAGAAGTGTTTCCTGACTTGATTTAACGGTTTTCTGCTCAAAATCGTTTGAGAAATCCAGCGATCGCCCCAGTTTTTCCAGTTTTTCGAGCAGTTTCACTTCTTGAGCTTGTAAACTGGACGATCGCTTAGATAAAATAAGATTGAACGATCAGAGTGCGCTCTACACCCATTTGTTGTTGGAATCATTTCTTGGTGATCACAGTGAGTCCTTTTCTATCTATTACAACAGCCAGCCCATGATCGAAGAAACTTCTATTATCTACACCGCTAAAACTCAGCGCTCTTCCCGACTCAACCATGAAGTCATTATCCTCGATCTCGAAACTGAAGAATACTATGGCTCTCAATGGGTAGGAGCAACCATCTGGATACTGCTCTCCCAACCCCGTACTGTTAAAGAAATTCGGGAGCTGATTTTATCAAGATATCAGGTAGACCCCCATCAATGTGATCGCGATTTGATGAATTTCTTATTACAATTACAAGCCAATGGACTGATCAAACTCAGTCCTTCTCCTTCTCCCCTTTCTCGGTTGCTGCATCGGGTGACTCGAAAAGTTGAAAAATTGTTGAATAATATCCTCAATAGTCAGCAAGGTTGGGGAAGTCAATATCTAAAATTTTCCGCTCAAGCAGGAGCTACGATGATGTCTAAACTCCCCTACCAAACTCCTGTCTTAACTTATTGCGGTTCTAATCATCCCTCGCTTTATGGCTAAGGGAGAAATATAGCAGTTTTTTTATCGGTAAACTTACCACGATCGACACGAAGACACCAAGATTTTTTCTGAGTATTTTCTGTGTTGAGTGTGGTTTTTATTTTTGGGGGTTCAGGGTTATCAAAATTTCTGAACTTCCCCTTTATAGCAGAAGTCAGGAGACAGAAGACAGGAGACAGAATTGAAACCTTTATCATAAAAGGATTTGACAGAAAAACAGTGTCCTAATCAAAGGCTTCGACTGCTATAAAACTGGGATGCTTCATTAACCCTCAACAGCAACAAGTCGCAATTGATCGCCCTAGACAAAATCTGGAAGTGCGAAATCTTACCACTGAATGATCGGGTGAAGAACTCTTACCAAGATTTAGCTTGAATTGATCTCCATATTTGTAAATCATACCCTGTCCAGATAATTAGTGATAAAAAACTTTCTCCTCCTCCTCCTCTTTCTTCTTCTTTATTTCCTCCTGACTCCTGACTCCTGACTCCTAACTCCTAACTCCTAACTCCTAACTCCTGACTCGGTGACTCCTGACTCGGTGACTCCTGACTCCTGACTCCTGACTCGGTGACTCCTGACTCGGTGACTCCTCTATTTGAGTCTCACAAATACCGTCGCCTTCCCTACTCCATCAACTGTTCCTGCACTACTAATCGTAAGCGATCGCAAGTGATCAAAAAACGGTTTTGCGGATAATTCTAACAATTTTAGCAAGGGAATTTGTTGCTTCAAAAATCCAACACTCGCTTCCCAGTCGAGAAAGAAATAGCCATCATTTGCTTTTGGTAAACGTTCAAAAGCGATCTGAAATTCCGGATCATCGAGTAGAGTTCCCGTTTGAGTTGCTATCAGTAGATTATTCATCGCTTCAACGGAAGTCGTGAAAATCTCATAATCTCCAACTGTAGCGTGAACTCCTCTTGGTTTGGCTTCTAAAACCTGCGGGTTAAAATCTGTTATCTCAGCAGGATCAGGAATTGAATTTAAGGTTGTCCAAGCCGTTAGGGTGCGTTCCCCTAGTTCAAAAGTTCCTAGACTATAACCCTCTTCTGTGGCGAGTTCATCTAAATGTTTGATCGCATCAATGGCTTGAGGGGATAGTCTTTCTGCAACAAAAATCCAATCCGGTTTTTGTGTTTGCTTTTCGGGAGAAGGAGGAATCATTGCTAAAGCATATTCTCCTGTTACCCAAGTTAAGATATCCTGGGGTAAATCTAAACCCCAAATCTCTTTAATCACGCTAATCGGTTGATTGACTAAATTTTCTAAGCCGGAATTTCCAGCAAGGGTTGCAGATAGTTGTTCCCAAAGATGATTGAGATCAACACCTGCGATCGCAAACGCACTTGCACCTGTAATATATTGCCAAGCTTTTGCAGGTTCAGACAGCAAAGGTGCTACTGATTTTTCATCTTCTTCTCCGGTTTTCACTAAAGCGGTTTGTGCTAATAATCCTTGAGGACTCAAGCTTAGAGATATCGTTAAACTGGGCTGAGAAGGGAGATTAACGGCTGTATTTTCCCAGTCTAGTCCCCAACTGCCTAAATTCACAAACGCTAAACCAACGCGACTTGAGGGGAGTTGTTCTAGCGCTCGTTGATAGGCGGGAGACTGACTTAAACTTAAAGTATTTGCCTGTAAATTGTTAATAGCTTCTCGCAATATTTTCGGAGAATTTGCTACTAATANAAATTCACAAACGCTAAACCAACGCGACTTGAGGGGAGTTGTTCTAGCGCTCGTTGATAGGCGGGAGACTGACTTAAACTTAAAGTATTTGCCTGTAAATTGTTAATAGCTTCTCGCAATATTTTCGGAGAATTTGCTACTAATACGAAACGATTTATAATAGCAGTGCTTAACGAAGGTGATCCGTTATCATTCGGTTGACGATAGGAGACTGTAACCCCTTTGTAGGGTTTCAATACCAGATCATATCCTTGTGATTGCTGTTGTTGCCAAAACTGATCTAAAGTGGTTGTAGCCAGTTCGATATCGGAAGCCGATAAAACAAATAAATAGCCCGGTTGTTCGCCGTTTTTGAAGTTGCGATCAATATCTGTTGTCATCAATGCCAGCGTCGTTTCATTGCCTAACCAGGGTTGAATATCACGATTGTAGTTAAAATCGGTATTGGCGAGTAGAATTTTCTTGAGACGATTAAATTCATTGTGCGATCGCAAACGTTCAGTCGGTGTGGCTAATACCTGTTCAAAGGCTTCAATGCGATCGGGGTTAACCAGTAACGATACCATCACCGGAACCGTTTTAGGTACAAAGACAGCCGCCGTTGGCGTTGCTGTTACCCCACCTGTTACCGCAACCAGTGGACTTTCACCCAATAACTTGTACAATGTACCGATACCCAGCAGCAAGATCGCCACTGAACTCACCGCTAAAATTGCAAAAAACGAACGAAGCTTCATAAGAAGATTTGAAAATTAGGGCATTTTACAGGGGGTTAACCTGGGAAAGTATGGGTTTCCTCTATCCCAATTTGGGGCGGAACTCCGGGGAATGGTTCAGAATGCGACGGGTTGCAATTCTCACCGCCCCAGTCCATAGTTTAATATGCAGTGGGCGTTTGAGGCTATGATCACAGAAGATAGGGAGATCAACAGATAGGGAGTTGGGGAGATCGTATAACTGCAAAGGCTGGTGAGTCTCAAGGGCGGGTTGATATCAGTGATCGCGCTAGAGACATACATCAAGTCGGAGGCGCACCCCTACGCTTACGGGTGACTGAAAAGACGGGAGACTGTTATGATTGCAAAGGTGCAGTTACCCTGTGTAAGGAACATCGAACATCTGAGCCATTGCATTTTGAGTGAGTTGAACACAATTGACAACAACTTCTAACGAACTCTAAGACCTTGCTCAACTAGAATTAACAATTAATAGACTCCTCACAAACCGACCTATGCTCATCAAGAAGTCTCCCCAACCCCTGCGTTGGCAGCGAACTCGATATTCACCCCTGACTCGACAAATTGATGTATTTAGTGCCGCCGGAAAATTTATTTTTTTCCTGTGGTGGGATCGGTTTGTGGTTAATAATAGTTCTAAACAAAAGCGTAAACGCGCCCAATGGTTAGTTAAAACTATGCTTGATCTTGGCCCGACTTTTATTAAAATTGGTCAAGCGTTATCGACTCGGGCTGATATTTTACCCATAGAATATGTAGAAGAATTAGAAAAGTTACAAGATCAAGTTCCCCCTTTTCCGACGACTGAAGCGATCGCTATTATTGAGTCAGAATTGGGAAATACTCTGTTTAGTTTATATCGAGATTTTAATGAACGTCCTCTAGCCGCAGCCAGTCTCGGGCAAGTTCACAAAGCCAGACTGCATACGGGAGAAGATGTCGTTGTCAAAGTTCAACGTCCGGGTTTAAAACAATTGTTTGATTTGGATGTGGAAGCGATTCGGAAAATCGTTAAATTTTGTTATCGATATTTTGACTGGGCTAAAATTTATGATATTGAAGCAATTTATAATGAGTTTTTTATTATCCTTTATCAAGAGATAGATTATATTAAAGTTTTCGGAAAGGTTTTCATGCAAAAGGCAAAAGGGAGGAATTTGCGAAAGTCTAATAAGGCTTTTCACCATTCTTCGTTTCTGTGCTTATGTAAATAAACCTGCNTATTTTGACTGGGCTAAAATTTATGATATTGAAGCAATTTATAATGAGTTTTTTATTATCCTTTATCAAGAGATAGATTATATTAAAGAAGGGAAAAATGCGGATAGATTTAGAGAAAATTTTAAAAACTATCCCGATATCATTGTTCCTAAAGTTTATTGGGAATATGCCACTCATAAAGTCCTAACAATGGAATATTTACCCGGAATTAAAATTGATAACCGCAAACAAATAGAAGCTTCTGGCTTGGATACGAAACGAATTAATCAAATAGGAATTTGCTGTTATCTCAAACAAATTTTGCAGGATGGTTTTTTTCAGGCTGATCCCCATCCCGGTAATATTGCGATCAATAAACAAGGAAGTCTGATTTTTTATGACTTTGGAATGATGGGTGAGATTAAATCTCTAGAAAAAGATGAGATGATTAGAACCTTTTTTGCAGTGATGAGAAAAGATACAGATGTGGTTTTAGATAGCTTGATCAAAATTGGTTTAATTGATCCGGTTCCTGATATGACTCCTGTTCGCCGACTGATTCGCTTTTTACTCGAAGAATTTACCGAAAAACCGATTGATTTTAAAGCATTTCATCAACTCAAAGAAGAAGTTTATATCATGTTTGAACAACAACCGTTTCGGCTGCCGGCGGAAATGACGTTTATTTTAAAGTCTTTAACAACACTCGATGGAATTGCACGTATTTTAGATCCAAAATATAGTTTAGTCGCGAGTGCGAGTCCTTTTGTGAAAAGCTTAACAACGCTTCCCAGTCACACGAATACTTTAGGAGAATTAGCCCGACAAGCCCGAGAATTTGTTAAATTTAAATTGCAACAACCCAGTAAAGCCGAACAGTTAATTCAACGCATAGAACAACGCATTGAAGAAGGAGAATTACGGGTTAGAGTTCGATCAGTCGAAAGCGATCGCGCTTTGAGGCGAGTCAATTTAGCCCTAAAAAGCTTGATTCATGCCTGTTGGAGTGGATTTGCCGGATTGTGTGGAATTGCCCTGTTAATTGGCAATTATAACGGCTGGGCGATCGCAATTTTAAGCTTATCGGGGTTGGGTTTATTTTTGTTTTTGCGATCGCTGTTTAATCTTTCGATCCGAGAACGACTGGATCGGATGACAGAATAGAATTATAGTAGGGAACAGGTTACAGTATTGTAGGGGCGGGTTCTACCCAGATGTATATTTCCTTACAGACAACCTACATAAACCCGCCCTAATTCTAATAGGGAACAGGTTACAGAAAAGGGTTTTAATTTTGTTAATTGTTAGGTACTTATCTTTGTTAGGAAAACCATTATGAACACAAACACAGCCCCTCGAATTAAATTTATCAAACAGCCCACTTCAACCGCTTGGTTAGAACAAGCTTTAGCGAATTTAGACACGATTTTACTAGATCATTCTCACTGTGAACGCAAAGCAGCCGGAGTCGCTTTAAACCTGATGTTTCGCTATCCTTCCAGTACAAAATTAATCCGAACGCTAACAGCAATTGCCCAGGAAGAACTCCAACATTTTGAACAAGTCAATCAATGGTTAGNAAACAGCCCACTTCAACCGCTTGGTTAGAACAAGCTTTAGCGAATTTAGACACGATTTTACTAGATCATTCTCACTGTGAACGCAAAGCAGCCGGAGTCGCTTTAAACCTGATGTTTCGCTATCCTTCCAGTACAAAATTAATCCGAACGCTAACAGCAATTGCCCAGGAAGAACTCCAACATTTTGAACAAGTCAATCAATGGTTAGATCGACGCGGAATTCCTTTAGCCCCCTTAGATGCACCGCCCTATGGTTCAGAACTCAATAAACAAATTCGTCGCCATGAACCCCAACGAATGCTTGATTTTTTATTAGTTTATAGCCTAATAGAAGCCCGCAGTCACGAACGTTTAGGGTTATTGGGCGCTCACTGTCCTGATGCAGAACTCGCGGCATTTTATCGCGGTTTAATGGCTTCTGAAGCGCGACATTATGGATCTTATTGGGTTTTAGCCACAACGTATTTTGACACAGAAGTTGTAACGGAACGCTTAGAAGAATTATCAGAAATCGAGAGTAATATTCTTTCGACTCCCTTTCCTAAACCGAGAATTCATAGTTAGTTTGGGGAGTTTTAAACAAAGAACATGAAAACCCAATATAAAGATTTTATCATTCGGTCTTGGGAAGTTGGCGATCGCGAAGCAGCTTTTCATTTAATTGCTGCTGTTTTAGCGGAATATGGGTTAGTTTCCGAAGCCACAGGAGCCGATGAAGATGTTTATAAAGTAGAAGAATTCTATCAACAGACAGGCGGTGAATTTTGGGTGGTTGAACAGCAAAATACAATCGTCGGTACTGCCGCCTATTATCCCATAAAACGAGGAAAAGATGCGGTAGAAATTCGCAAAATGTATTTACTTCCGTCTGTTCGAGGACAAGGATTAGGGAAATTTTTATTAACACATTTAGAGGAGAAAATCAAGGCTAAAGGGTTTCAAGAAGCTTGGATCGAGACAGCTAGCGTGTTAAAAGAAGCCGTTCAACTCTATGAAAGTCACGGTTATCAACCGACAACCGGAGTCGAAACCGAACGATGCGATCGCGTTTACAAAAAAGTGCTTTCTGTGGGATAATTGTACTCGGATTGAAACCTAAACTTAGTTTTAAAACCCTGTTCAACTTTCTAATCCAAGAATCAATGATCAGAGTTGGTCAATCTTAAAAAAACGGGGTTTATTGCGACTATGCCGACGGTTTATAACAGCATGAACGGATTGGGTGATACTCCACTGATTAGATGAAATTAATTTTAAAATGACTGTTAACCGTCTAAGTTAGGAGTCGAGATTGTTGGCTGATCAACAGTGAACTTTATCAGGGATAAATCTCCAGCGAGGGCTGAAAAAATCACTGAAACTGTTTAGAAGATTACACAGAGCAATCCCACTCCAACTTAAACAACAACAGCATCAATTAATCTTGTAGTAAATTGGCTTCAATCAGTCGAGCCATCATAGCAGCCCTGGAATTAACATCGAGTTTTTTGAACACACGACGTAAATGAGTCGCTACCGTCCAAGGGCTAATCCCAAGTTCTTTACCAATACATTTATTCGGTAAACCTTGAGCGACTAAACGAGCAATTGATTGTTCACGCGGACTGAGATTAACGGACTGATCATCTTGAGGACGTGAACGAACTAAATAGTAACGAATGCCATCAATATCTGATGCCAACACAATCTCATCGACAGATTCTTCAGTTCGTTGAAAAATAGGAAAGGCAATAGACTCATCGACTTGGTTTACAGCTTTCTTCAGCATTTCTTGAATGATCATAACTATTTNAACTAAATAGTAACGAATGCCATCAATATCTGATGCCAACACAATCTCATCGACAGATTCTTCAGTTCGTTGAAAAATAGGAAAGGCAATAGACTCATCGACTTGGTTTACAGCTTTCTTCAGCATTTCTTGAATGATCATAACTATTTCCCCTGAGGACAAAAACAGATACACTACATGAGGTTTGCTTGAACTTGCCGACCTTGGATGAGAGCTAATCGTGTTGATCGATGAGCTAGAGTTGACGAATGAACGACAAAAACGATTAGCCAGTAGGTATTGTAGATGCTCCCTAGAGTGAATAACAGAGTAATGCAACAAGGCTTAACCCCTGTATTCCTACATATATCTCTCTTTATATTGGTTATGCAGTTACCAGATGTTATAGCAGGGAATGGAGTAGATGCAGAAGTCAGAAGTCAAACTCTTTCTAGGCTATTGTTTTAAACAAAAGCGGGAGTCCTAATTGCAACTGGGCGACTGCTATAACAACGCTCGCCAAATTTTCACACCCCCCTCGCCGCGCAAAAGTTGAGGTGAAAGCCATCAAAGGGGAACAGTGAGACATTTATCCGCTATTATCGAAAGTTCAGATTGAGACGATAGAAAAGCCAATGTTTGCAAGATTCTTGAGTAAAACGGTTAACCTCCGATGGTTTCAGCACCGTCAAGGTCAGTCTATCTTACAGTTTATCAGTTTATTCTGTCTGTGCTGGTTTTTGGCGGTAAGCTGTACGCCTCGCCAAACTCAAACCAATACTTCTCCCCCTGCTGAGTCGAACCCTGGACGAATTACCATCGGTACAACGCTGAAAATTCGGACGCTCGATCCGGCTGATGCCTACGATGCTCTTTCTAATGATATCTTTTATAATGTCGGCGATCGCCTCTACACCTACGAACTGGGAACGACAAAACTGATTCCTCAACTAGCAACAGCTTTACCGACGGTGAGCGAAGATGGCTTAACCTATACCATTCCGGTGCGTCAGGATGTGGTTTTCCATGATGATACGCCGTTTAATGCTGAGGCGATGGTGTTTTCCCTGCGACGCTTTATTGAAAATGGCGGACAACCTGCATTTTTACTCTCGGATACCATTGACTCTATCCAAGCGACGGGAGACTATGAACTGACGATTAAGTTAAAACAGCCTTTTGCGGCGTTTCCTAACTTGTTAGCAGTAGCGGGAACTTGTGCGGTGTCTCCTAAAGCCTATGAGTTAGGATCAGGGAAATTTCAGCCACAAATTTTAGTGGGAACTGGGCCATATAAACTGGCTGAATATGGGGTTGATGTGGTTCGTTTGAATGGGTTTGATCAATATTGGGGTGAGAAACCGCAAAATCAAGGGATTGATATTCAACGCTTTTCAAGTTCAGCGAATTTGTTTAATTCGTTTCGGAGTAATGGGGTTGATGTGGCTTATCTTTCTCTTGATCCCGATCAAGTCAATAGTCTACAAGCTGACGCGGAAAAGGGCAAATGGCAGATGATTGTCGCCCAGGGAAATACGGTTAATTATATGGTGTTGAATCTCAATTCTGAACCGTTGAATAAACCGGAAGTTCGACAGGCGTTGGCGGCAATTGTGGATCGAAATTTGATTAATGAACGGGTGCTGCGCGGACAGGGAGAACCGCTTTATAGTATGATTCCCACGACATTTGAGAGTTATAAACCGGTTTTCAAAGACAGTTATGGAGATGCCAATACGGAAAAGGCGAAGGCGTTGTTAAAACAAGCGGGATATACTCCTGAAAATCCAGCCGTTGTAGAAGTTTGGTATGCCTCGAGTAATAATAAACGAGCGACGTTAGCGAGTACGTTGAAAGCCTTGGCAACTGAACAGTTAGAGGGAGCGTTGCAACTCGAACTCAAAAGCGTAGAAGCAACGACGGCTTTTGAGAAATTAGATAAGGGAGTTTATCCAACATTTCTATTAGATTGGTATGCCGATTTTTTAGATGCGGATAACTATTTACAACCGTTTTTAGATTGTGCGACAGGTTCAGCCGAAAAAGGTTGTGAACAAGGGGCGACGCAATCTCAGGGGTCGTTTTATTATAGCGATCGCGTCAATGAATTAATCGATCAACAGCGTCAAGAACAAAATCCCCAAGCCCGACAATTATTGTTTGATGAGTTGCAAACGATTCTGGCGAAAGATGTTCCTTATATTCCAATTTGGCAGGATAACAACTTTATTTTTGCCCACAATAATATTAGTGGAATTCAACCGCAGGCGACTCAACAATTGCCCTTTTGGACGATGAGCAAATCTTAACGGATTACCGGAGCATCGGGTTTGATTTCAAGGGGTCTTTGGAAACACAGGAACAAATTGAGAAGGAATCGGTCAAAGTGAATGAATGCTCACAGGAGAACTTCCGGAAACTTTGAGTAAAATCATTCCTTTGGGGGAAACAAATTCCCTCATTCGGATCATCCCAGTGAGGGAAGTCAATCTTTGTTTTTGAAGATATTCTAAAAGTAAATCAAACCAGATTTTCAGAAAGTCTGGGGGGAGAATCAAGTATGAAAATCCAATCTGTTGCCATAGGAATGTGTTGTATTCTAGGCTTAGGGGGAGTGAGTAACGCTATTATTGATCCCCCGGCGGCGATCGCTCAAACCAATCGAAATCGCACACCGAGAACCGTGTCTAGAGGGGAAGCGGTGTTAACAGATCGTGATCCCGACGCTAGGATCAATTTACGCACAGAACCGAGTTTGCGATCGCGAGTGCGAGGGTATGGTTTAGTGGGGGATCGGGTGGAAGTCCTCAAAGAAACCCGATCCGGTGAGGGACAGATGTGGTACGAGGTGAAATTCCTCAACTCCGGGGAAATCGGCTGGATACCGGGTGAGAATATTCGGGTTGGTACGGGTGGTTCGAGTACAGGTTCCTCCGGTTGGGGTGAGTCGATGCGGTTATCGCAACGGGGAGAAGGATCGTTTAGCCTCTCAGGACGTCGCGACTGGGAAATTGTACAGGTAACAGTGAATGTGGATAATGGAGATCAAGCCGAGTTAGGGTTTCGCTTGGATGATAACCGTTTGATCCGTTTGAGTGGAGATGTGGATCGACGGGATGCTTATACATTGGTGATTGATCTCGAAAGTTCGGGAAATGCGGATGCTTCGGGAACCGTTGATATTGAGTACGGGGCGAATAATTCGATTAGTAGCATTTTTGGGGATGGTCGTTTGGATGGTCAGCCCTTTTCGATTAGTTTTAATGGCGATTCGAGGAGGGGAAATTCTAATGATCCCAGTCGAGAATTTTTAGGTCAAAAAATCGAGAATGTGGTGCGTCAGTTGCGATCGCAGGGCTGGAAAGTGGTCGAAACGGGTTCGGGTCTCGTGAAGTTAGATCGGGAGCGATTGGGAATGGATATTAAGTTTAACCCCAGAACTCGCGCTGTGACATCTGTTCGCATGATTGACTGAATTGAGTGACTGTTAAATTTGGGGTGAAGCCGACGGTCAAACCCGATAAAATCAGGGTGTAGAAGATAATTTTTTGGGGATCAGAAGCAAAATTTAGGAACTTTTTATCTAAAGTTTGCAAGATGGGCGGATTTTTGTACAAGCGGTTTGAAGGAAACGATCAGAAGCTGGAGTCAGGGAGGATCAAAAGAGTCTAAGATGAACAATTACACGTTAAAGCTTGGTCAAAGTCTAACGGGTTTATTGCTAACGATAGGACTGTTTGCTGGGGGGGCAATTGACAGCCAAAAGGCAGTTTCCGCTCCGATGGTATCTGAAACTCTGACGACTCCGGCTTTACAAACGGACTTAGAAGGAACATCTTGGATTTTAGTCGAATGGATGGATAAAACATTACCCGATCCTTTAGAAACAACGAATCCAATTACTGCTAATTTTGTCGAAGGTCAGGTGAAGGGAACAGCAAGTTGCAATCGATATGTTGCTTCTTATAAGATGGAAGGCAATCAACTGAAGATTACCCCTGCTGCGACCACTCGTAAAGCCTGTATGGGAGATATTATGGATCGGGAATTTGCCTATCTCGCTGCTTTAGAGGGAACGCAGCAATATGAAATTAATGATCAGGGTCAACTACAAATCTCCTATGTAACTGATGGGGAAGCAGGTGTGATGACATTTGCACCTCAAGCGAGTGGTCAGCTTGAGAATACCACTTGGGTTTTAGTTTCTTTGGAGGAGGGAACGGTTTCGAGAATTCCCTTGAAAGGAACGGAAATTACTGCTAACTTTACAGAAGATCAGCTCAATGGTTTTAGCAGTTGTAACCAGTACATGACCAATTACACAAAGGAGGGAAATAAACTGAGTATTAATCCTTTTGCTACAACACGCAAAGCTTGTGCATCTGAGATTATGAAACAAGAATTTGAATATCTAATCTCACTCGAGGAAGCACAATGGTATGAAATTAGCCCTCAAGGTCAACTCAAAATTTCATACAAAGCAAAGGGAGGAACAGGTGTGATGACGTTTGTTCCCCAGGAAAAATAACGTCAGCCTCAGCAAATCATCACGCAAGAATCATAGGATTTTAAGGTTTGAGAGGGAGAAACAGGTTACAAGNTGAAACAAGAATTTGAATATCTAATCTCACTCGAGGAAGCACAATGGTATGAAATTAGCCCTCAAGGTCAACTCAAAATTTCATACAAAGCAAAGGGAGGAACAGGTGTGATGACGTTTGTTCCCCAGGAAAAATAACGTCAGCCTCAGCAAATCATCACGCAAGAATCATAGGATTTTAAGGTTTGAGAGGGAGAAACAGGTTACAAGATTAACGCTCAAGATCAACTGTAAATTGTCTACAATATAAAGCGAGGTTCTAGTTTTATGACCTTCCAAAGCGAACAAGCAACAATGAGTTCGACCACTGAAGAACGGGTGATTTATGTTGACTCTAAAGCGATTCACTGTACTGGACTCGTCTCCCAAGAATGTTTACAAGTTCGAGAAAGTCCTGAAGATGAATGGACGTTGTTTTATGATGCCATCAAAGGCTTTAATTATGAACCCGGTTACAACTATAAAATTCTAGTTGCTGAGAAAATCGTTGATAATCCCCCGGCGGATGCTCCTTTATTTCAATGGAGTTTGATTGAAGTTCTCAGCAAAACGGCTGTGAATTAACATCAATTTTACTTCTCCCCCTAACCC
>NZ_LATL02000346.1 GCF_000972705.2 Limnoraphis robusta CS-951
TTGTTGCTGAGAACACATAGATTTTCGCGGAACCCGCCCCTACAAAATAACGATGAGGGCGGGTTTATTAATCTTGTTGCTGAGAACACATAGATTTTCGCGGAACCCGCCCCTACAAAATAACGATGAGGGCGGGTTTATTAATGTTGTTGCTGAGAACACATAGATTTTCGCGGAACCCGCCCCTACAAAATAACGATGAGGGCGGGTTTATTAATCTTGTTGCTGAGAACACATAGATTTTCGCGGAACCCGCCCCTACTGTCTCAGCTTCTCTGACCAAACTCGTGTCGGTAATCCCCAAACGTAGATAAACCCTTCAGCCGCTTTGTGATCGAAGGCATCTTCAGCGCCATAGGTTGCCAAATCCATGCTATAGAGAGAGTTAGCGGATTGACGCCCAGCCATGATCGCATTGCCTTTAAACAGTTTGACCCGGACTACGCCTGTCACCCGTTCTTGAGTCTGCTGAACAAACGCATCGAGCGCCCCTTTCAACGGACTAAACCACAAGCCGTTATAAACCAGTTGGCTGTAGGTTTCTTCAATTCCCCGCTTGTAGCGCGTCACATCAGAAGTCAAGGTTAGACTTTCGAGATCCCGATGAGCATGAATTAACACCGTCATCGCCGGACATTCATAAATCTCGCGAGACTTAATCCCGACTAAACGGTTTTCAATCATGTCGATGCGCCCAATGCCATGATTACCTGACATTTGGTTAAGCTTGGTAATCAAAGCCACTCCATCGAGAAATTCTCCGTTTAAACTCACGGGAATCCCTTTCTCAAAGCCTATTTCTACATATTCCGGCTCGTTGGGCGTGTCTTCAATGGCTTTGGTGAGACGGAAGACATCATTCGGGGGTTCAACCCAGGGATCTTCGAGAGGCCCTGCTTCAATTGCCATCCCCAACAAATTGCGGTCTAAACTATAGGGAGAGGACTTTTTCACCGGAGACTGAATTCCGTATTTTTCGCCATAAGCAATGGTTTCTTCCCGACTCATCCCCCATTCTCTAGCGGGCGCGAGGATTTTCAGTTTGGGGTTGAGCGCCATGATGGAAACATCAAACCGCACCTGATCGTTTCCTTTTCCCGTACAACCGTGAGCGATCGCATCGGCTCCGTATTTTTCGGCGGCTTCGACTAAAATTTGAGCAATCAGAGGGCGAGCCAGAGCGGTTGAGAGGGGATAACGATTTTCATAAAAGGCATTGGCTTGAATGGCGGGAAAGGCGAATTCGTTAACAAATCTCTCCCGCACATCAATCACGAGAGACTCCTCGGCACCCGAATCAAGCGCTTTTTGCTTAATCGGTTCGAGTTCATCTCCCTGTCCTAAGTCGGCGGCGAGTGTGATCACTCCTTCTACCCCAAACTCATTTTTTAAATAGGGGATACAAACGGAGGTATCGACTCCACCGGAATAGGCTAATACAGCTTTCGTAGCGCGACCCATGAGCTTCTTTTCTCCTAAACAAGTGAGACTTTTATTATTCACCCATTTTTTTTGAGGGGTTGTCAGAGATGATGCAGATTTTTTAATCTCTGCTTTGTTGAGACAGGGATCAAACGTTAAGCTGTTGCGATCAGATCTTTCGGTTCAGACAAACAAATGAATGTCAAAATATACAATCGCCAGATAAGCAACTAACCAAACCAGCAAGCTGATTTTAATGGCTTGATCTTGCAGCACAATCTGATCGGGTTCTTCTCCAATTGCCAGAACTGTTACCATCCATTTATAGTGCATCACGGCATAATAAACAATCGGCACTGTGATCACCAGCGAGGGATTTTTATCAGATGCGATGGTAAATAAAGCATAGCACATAATGGTCATAGTCGCCGTGCTGTTGAGTAAAGAATCTAAAAAAGGCAGGGTATATTGTGCTAATACTGGACGTTGTTTATTGGCTTTGCCGCGTTGATAAAAAAGCTTGAGATAATGTCGATTAATCAGGGGAGTTTGATGAGGTTCTAATTGTGGTTCTGAATCCGATTGTAACTCAGAATTTAGGGTCTGATTGAGAAGGGATAAAAGTTCGGATCGGCGTTTGGCAAATCCTAAAAATAGAGTCAGAAAAAAGGTACAAAGGGTAATCCAAGCGGTGGGAATATCTCCTAACGCATAAATTCCCGCTAACAGTCGCAAAACAAAACCAAAGGCGATGCAGCTTACATCAAATAAAGGGACATTTTTGAGATGGAGAGAATAGAAGATATTATTCACTGCATACAGCAACATACAGGTTAAAGTTGCTAATCCTAAATGGAAGGCACCTACTAAAGAAAATGTTGCTAAAAATAGCCCGATAAAAAGAGCGGTTTTAATGTTTATTTTCCCGCTAGCAATTGGACGAAATCGTTTTTTAGGATGGCGGCGATCGCATTCCACATCTTGAATATCATTAAAGATATAAACTGCCGAAGCCATTGCTGAAAATAGAATAACCGTTAAACTACTTAAAGCAATAGACTGGGGTTCTAATAATCGTTCCCCAAAAATAACACCCGCTAGACAGAAAAAGTTTTTCGTCCATTGATGGGGGCGCATTAATTTAATAATCTCTAGACTCCAACGACTCTCCACCGAAGAATCAAAATCTGAGATGTCGTTAGGGTTTGGGGATAAAGAGATTTTTTCTTGGTAAGTTTCTTTCATAATTTAGTCCTCACGCACACCACTATAATTCCGTTAAGGGACAATCAAAATCCCGGCATTTCTTAACGTGACATGATTATAATCCCTGCGAGGATCATTCCTAAGCCTATCCATTGATTAATCTCCAGTTGTTCCCCGAAGAACCAACCCCCCCCTAAAGCAATTAAGCTAAACCCAATTGCAGCAAAAACGGGATAGGCGACGGAAACAGGTAATTTTTCTAAGGCTTTAGCAAATAAAATCACGTTAATTCCATAAACACACAATCCAGCCAAAAACCAGGGAGAAAGCAGTAAACCGATCAAACTGGGATCTGTTGCAACTAAACGGGATTTTTTTAAGAGTAAACTACCGATAGAGTTGTTAATCGCGGCGATTAAAACAAAACCCCAACCACTGATATTTAAGTTCATCTGATTGCCTCGTTTTTCATTAAGTTAGCACTCTTTTTAATTTTTGGTTTGTGTAGTAAAATATTCGATGTAAACGAATGGTATCCTTGATTTTTATCGTATAAGAACGGTAAGTCTCAAAGTCTATACTGGAGAGTTCAAATCCATCGGTTTCTAGTTTCTTTTCTAACAGTGCTGGAACGTTGATAAAATAACTATCAGGGTTGAGGATTGTCACCCGATATTCATGGGAAGTGATACTGCTTACTTCTACTTCATCGGTTGGATTTAAGATATTTTGGAATGATGCAATGATCAACCAATCTACTTTTACGAAAGGACAAAATAGTTGAATAGCCGGATAGAAACCATTTCGATAAATATAGGCACTTTTAAAATTATCAGGTAAGTTCATAATAAAGATTCCCTGGTTTTCTTTTAAAGATTTTAGACTTTCAATCGTTTGTTGAGAGACTTGACTAGCAATTTTCCAGTTTTGGTTAGAAAGGTAAGTCAGATTGAGAGATAAAATGGAAAAACAAGTGATCAGTATCATTAAAATAAGCGGACGTTGAATTAACAAAAACCCTATTACTACAGCTATTAAAATCGACAAAATAGCAGAAGAAAAGTATAAAAATCGTTCAGATTGTGTATCTTGCATCGAGACACCAATATTAATAAAAGGAAGTAGAGACAATAAAAATAAACTCAATAAAAAAAGAGTGAAGCTGGCGATATTTTTCTCTAAAAAACCTTGTTTGTAGGATTTTTTAATAAATAGTATGATTGCCGTCAGGAAAAAAATAAATAAAATTTGCCAGAGTAGTGGACGAGAGAGAGGGAGGGGAGGAATAATCACTCTTAAACTAGAATAAAATCCCTGAAAAATGACAAACCTGTTAAAATCAAGATGAACATCGCCACCATATCCACCTAATAATTTACCAAGACCTAAGTATCTGAGAGGAAAATAAATTAGCCAAGCGGTACTATAGACAATGGGAAGATAGAAAACTTGGTAAACTGATTTGAGTTTAGTTTGAGAAGTGAAAAATTGGTAAAGTTCATAAAGAAAAATATAACCGGGAAAAATTAAAGCTGACTCTTTAGAAAACAGTCCTCCTAAAAACAGAAGGTATGAAATGCTGAGATGAAAAAGTTTGTAAGATTGTTTATAGAGTAGATAAAAACAAAAAGCAGCTAAAACAAAAAAAGTAACAACGATATCGGCACGGGCTGAAATCCAAGAAACCGCCTCGACATGACTATGTAAGACTAAAAAAATGAAACCAGCAATTACAGAAATAAGTCTAATTTTTTTCTGAGGAAGCTGAGTTTTATTTAACAGTAAAATTGACAGAATATAGACGAGAAAAGAACAAACAGCATGAAAGATAACATTCGTTAAATGATAACCCAAGGGGTTTAAATGCCAAATTACATAATCAATGAATAATGTAATCGAAATAATCGGTCTAAAAAAGATTTCGGGTGAAGTTGTCCAAACTCCAAAGATGCCGTTTTGCTGAATATTATAAATTCGATCAAAGTCATCAGACAAGAAAAATGTATTCAACGTTTGACTGTAGATTAATACACTCAGAATGATGAAGCTAGTTAGGAGACTAAAATCGAAGGAATATTTTTTGAAAAATTTTAACATCGCTTATGGTATTTAAGAAAACTTTTTGAGAACCCAAAGTAGCTTTTCTTTAACAGGACGTCGATGAGCAGAACCTGCTTTTTCTGCCAGTAATTTATCATAATTTTTCTGAAACCAATCATAACTTTCCTGGAACATTTCATCATTAGAATATTTGGGTTTCCAGCCGAGTTGTAACAAAGGATTAACATCAAAATAAAACTCTTTATGATAGGTTAAGTAATGCCAAGGTGCAAGGGGACTCAAACCGACTAAATCTAAAAGTCTTAAGGTGTTAATGGTTAATCCTGTTGGTAGACTTTTAACTTGAGATTTAGTTCCCGCGTAACTAATTAAATGTTCTAAACCTTCTCGTAGGGTTCCAAAGCGATCGGTTCCGACATTATAAATTCCGGGTTTACCTAAATCAAGGGCTAATAAATAAGCATCCATTAAATCTAAGGCGTGAACAAATTGAAATTTAATATTACCATCGCCTATCACATACACATTTCGTCCTTCTTGAATCCACTCAAATAAAATCTGAAAAATGCCGAGTCTTCCTTCTCCTAAAATAGTCCGGGGACGAATGACAATTAAAGGTAAATTTCCTTGTTCACAAACCTCTCGAACAGCAATTTCTCCTGCTAGTTTAGCTCGACCATAAATTTCCACCGCTTTAGTCGGGGTGTCGTTATTAATTGGACATTTTGCATCCCCAAATAAAGCACTAGAACTCATGTGAATAAAGCTCTGAACGTCGGCTTTTACGGCTTCTTCTGCGGCGATTTTACTGCCTTCTACGTTCACTTCCCAAAACTTTTGACCGGATTTTGTTAGGGGAACTAACGCGACGTTATGATGAACAATATCAACCCCTTTCATCGCCGCAGCGACACCTTGGCGATTACAGATATCACAGTCAATAAATTTGATATCTTTGGGGCGGGTTGGATCTTCCCAAATATCGAGGATGCTGACGTCTTCTCCCCGTTCATATAAGCGTCGAGCAATTAAATTCCCTAAAAATCCTGAGCCGCCTGTAACGAGATGTTTCATTGACTTTTGTTCACTCCTCACACCATTGATCTGCAAAAACGATACATGAATCCTGTTAATTTGTAAAGGATTTCAAAGGTCACTCACACAATGAACAGAAACTTGATTCATTTCAAGTTATTTTGATGTAATCTTAGACGGTTCACTTTCCATACAAGCCATCGACTGAAATCATAACACAATGCGATGATCTCATAAATCGTTTGAACAACGGGATAGTTATAAAACCAGAGACGGGAAACCATTTTTCGCTGTACCTTTTGGGGGCGACATTTGATGACTTGTTTGACTTTAAATTCACACAATTCAAACATTGCTTTACTTCTTAAATGATGAGGAGCGTTGCAATATAAAATTACCTCTTCTAGTGGCCATAATTTTTCCTGTTCTAGCCATTTTCGCAGAAGTCTAGCGTTATCAAAGGTATCAAGATAGGGACGATCACGAACTTTTATCGGGTATTTTACGTTAAGTTCTGGTCGCTTATTATGAATATATTGAGCTGCATATTCTTCCTCGGAAAATGCACAACCAAAAGCGTTTCCGGGTGAGATAAATACAGGTTCAGTTGACGGAACATCTTGAATAATTCGCTGAAGAACCGCTTCAAAATAATCCGATAAAAAATGGGTTTTTTCTGGTGTATTATCCTCGGAAACTAAGCCTTCTGTTATCACAATATGAGCAGTCATTATCCATCTATTCCTCCATAATTTTCAAACACCCATTTTAAACTGCGTCGCATTCCTTCTTCTAAGGAAATTTTAGGATCATAGTCGAGTTCTCGTCTGGCTTTTGCAATGGAACAAGCGATGGTTTTATTCATCTCAGATAAAACGTGTATTTTCTGCTGATAGAGTCCTAAAGATTGGATAAAACTATCAACACCCAGAGCAATTTCACTGGCAATTCCTGGAAGTTTTAACCGCTTATGTTTGCACGTTTGATTAAATTCAGACTCTAACAATTTTTCAACCGTATTGATAATTTCATTCATCGTGTAAGGACGTTCATCGGCGATCCAGTAGGTTTCTCCGTTGGCTTTTTCGGTGATAGCTGCTAATAGTAAACCCTGACACAAGTTATCAACGTAAGCCATTGATCGCAGGTTATTTCCATCTCCAACAATCGGCCCTTTTCCCTCTCGAATCATCTGAAAAAATAGTGTTTGTCTGGGCGGTTGGTTAGGGCCATAAAACCAGGGTGGACGAACAACAACCGTTTCTATTTTTCCCGCTTTATAATATTCTTTTATGGCTAATTCCATTAACATTTTAGAACGCCCATAGTTCATATAAGGGTTGTAGGGCGATTTTTCATCAAATAAATGATCGGGATGAGGGTTACAACCACAGGGCGAATTAGAGGAAACAATAACGGCTCGTTTGACACCTGCTTTTATGGCAGAATTCAGTAAATTTTTGGTTCCTTCTACATTAATTTGATAAAATTCTGGGATTTTTTGGGGGTGAATAATTCCTGCGGTGTGAAATAAGATAGCATTGTTTGCACCTTCACAAAAGCGATCACAATCTTGAGGATTTTGTAAATCTCCTGTTATTACTTCGATTTTTTCTGAAATTTTTTGCAAAATTGTTGCATCTTGATTGGGTAATATTAAACAGCGAATTTTTAGATTTTCTGCGGGTTGAGTTAAGGATTCACAATCTGTTAATCCTTGGGCTAGGGCTTTAACTAAACTGGTTCCCAACCAACCTAACGCTCCGGTTACTAACACTAAATGAGTTGATAATTCCATGATTGCTTTTAAAGTTTTCCTAAAAATTTTAGAGCATTTCGACGTGCGATCGCCATAATTGAACCTTGAGGATTTACACCGGGGGCGGTGCAAAGTAGACTCGCATCAGAAATATATAAGTTATTAAAACCATGCACTTTTCCGAAAGAATTTGCTGCACATTTTTCTAGATTTTCTCCCATTGGGCAGGATGACATGACATGAACAGTCATTAAATTAGTTTGAGATTTGGGTAAGATTTCAGGAATTTGTTTGAGATCATCAGGCTGAGTTAATCGAGGGAAATTTGAAATACTAGGATACAATATTTTGGCTCCCGCTTCAAACAAAAGTTGAGATAATTTTTGCAGTCCTTCTGATAAATCTTTCAAATCCTGTTGAGTCAGGCGATAGCGAACCAGTGGATCACGAAATCCGGGAATATTGCGAACAGAACCTCTTCCTGAACCTGTTATCATGGCGTAATAAATTGCCATTTGTTGCCAATTTTGCTCTACTTCCTGTCTATATTGCGGGTGATCTGTCATCCCCACAGCGAGATAAGGAGGCGAACTAATGGAACAGCCAAAACTCAATTTAGGCGCAAATTCTTTGACTTGATGAACCGGAACTCCCATGTCTTTTGAATTAACAATTTCATTAAATTGAGCAATCACTTTAACAGTCGGGTGCATTTGTAGATTATTCCCAATATTATGGGTGATTCCACTGCGTCTTAATAAATCAGGAGTTTGAATGGCTCCACAACAAATAAATAGAGTTTCTGCTTGAATTTCTACAGCTTCTTTTTGTTGATCATTCAGAAAATAATCTCCTTTCAATAGCCAGTATTTTCCTTGCTGACGAATCAGGTTAATTCGAGTATTCGTTAACAGTTGACAACCTGCATTTAACGCTCTAGGAATGAAGGTTTCAGTCATTGACTGTCTGGTTCCTTTTGGCGTTGCAGAAAGATCAGTTTGTTCTTGATACCGAAACCAGCGAGGAATTTCTAAAGATTGCCAACCCAAACTGATAGCACCCTGATGAAGTTTAAGAGAAGCCAGGGGCGGTTTTCCGGGCAATTTACAGACGGTAACAGCTTGTTCACAGGCTTCAAAATGAGGGATTAAATCGGCTTCTGTGAGGGCTTCAACTGCAAATTCTCTTTGCCATTCTTCTAATATTTCCGGTGGTGTTCGGTGATAAAGTCCGCTATTAATTTCGCTTCCACCTCCCACACATCGCCCTTCTACATATTGAATTTTAGGCTTGCCAAAAGCTGCGGTTAAACCCCCATTTCGGTACTTTTGTTCGAGTTCTGTTTGGGAAAAAGGCGGACAAGATTTCAAGGGTAAATAGGAACCTTCTTCTATTAATAAAACATCTCGCCCTGCTTCCGCTAATAAACAAGCAGTAATTGCCCCTCCTGGCCCTGAACCGATGACTGCAATTTCACAAGTTAGAGGGGATTTTGGATGAATTATTCTGTTGTTTGGTGTGGATTTAGACATTGATTTATTTTTTCCTTATTCTCTACTCTAGAGTATTAATTTGATAGGATTGCCAGCATAATACAACCAAGCTTTCATAAAAACGCATTAAATCTCTACAAATGCTAAGGCGTGCATTTTTCCAAGCTGAAATTTGTTGTAAACGTAAGGTGTGAGGTTGACGATGAAAGGGAGAACCCATGATAATAATACCCCAAAAGTTAAAAAAAAGTGTTAGAAATATAATAGGAAATCGCAGATAGTCAGGCATTCGACTATGTTGTTGCAAAACAAAGCGAACCACATCATTATGGGGAAAATTCAGGGGAGAGAGACTTGATTGACAACAGTGTTGGATGATAGAGTAACACAGTGCAGAAGCCGTATTTGTGAAAAGCTGATTGATCATTATTTCAATAACAAGCAAATTTTTGAGGATTTGGTGTTGTTCGAGTCTTGACAGTTCAACAGGCATAGTATATCATTCTAACTTTAAAAATATCAAGAATCAAATCTTAAATGAAGTTGCTAGAAACTCAGCTTGAAAAAGAAAAAAATCCTTCTATTTTTTACGGATTTCTCTGGTTTTTATATTTATTGCCGATTTTGGCTACTTTTGGCTTTATTAAAATATTGGGAGTCGATGTACCCATTTGGGCTGATCAATGGGCTTTAGTTGATTTATTTGAGGCGATCGCAGAGGTTAATTTACCCTCCGTGTTTGGCGAACTTTGGGAGTTAAATAATAATCATCGCATGATTTTTCCCAAGCTAATCTTTGCTGCAACAGCTTTTTTATCAAACTGGAATATTATCTATGAGTTGTACTGGAGTTTTGCTTTAGCTACGCTTTCATTTTTTATTTTATACAAGCTTGCAGAATTAACAACTCAAACCACAAGTATATTTTTATTTCATACCATTAATTTGATCACCTGTTTGTTAATGTTCTCTTGGGTTCAATATACGAACTGGTTATGGGGATTTCAAATCGCTCTATATTTAATCAATTTCTGCGTTATTCTCGCTAGTTTTATTTTAGCTTATCCGCCTTTAAACCCCCAGACTAAGCTAAAGCTTGCTGGAATTCTTTGTATAATTGCTAGTTTTTCTTCAGCACAAGGTTTAGTTTCATGGTTAGCATTAATTCCCTCTATTCTAACAGTATCAGCAACTTCTCCAGGTCAAAGAATTAAACGATTTATTTTCTGGTTGATGTTGTTTTGTGTTTCCAGTTTTGCTTATTCAATTCAATATAGTTCAGTACCGATCACTGAATATTATGAAACCGTCAATTATGATTCAATTTGGCATAAATTAAGAGTTTACATTCACTTTTTTTTAAATGTTGTAGCCGCACCTTTAACGGAAAATTCAGCAGTTTCTGTGATTTTTGGATTGATTATCATCTCCTGTTTTATATTTCTTATCTTGCGTTTTTGGGTACAACGTCCATCTATTTTAAATCCTTTTAGAGTCGTTTTTTTCTCCGAGTCCGCTCCTTGGTTATCTATCGGTTTATTTTCTATTTTGTGCAGTATATTGATGACAATTGGCCGAGCAGATTTAGGTGCAGACTATGGGTTAACAACGTCGAGATATACAACCCATTCGATTTTATTACTCATTGCTATTCTGCATTTATTCAATTTACATTTATCTTTAAAAGAACAAAACTCAACTTCACCGACTTTGCTTAATAAAATTTTAGCTTTTAGCTTTTCATTGGGGCTGATTACCAGTTTTATTTGGATGCGTTCATCTCAAAGTTTAACCACAGCAAAAACCCAATTTTATCAACCGAGTAACATTTCTCATACCTGCTTATATTTAATTAATTATCTAGACTTGGAAAACTCACAATTCTTTGAAAACTCTCCCGCAAACTGTTTTGTTTCAATGGTTCCGACAACAGTTGGACTCTCACAACAAGTTGAACGTCTCAAAAAAATTAACTTCAGAAACTTTGCAGAAGATATTCCCTTTGTTGAAGAACCTAGTCAACTTCATGGTTTTATTAGTTCTCCTTGGACAACAGAAAAAACTCTGACTATACCGATAGGTGGAAGCGTTAGAATAGATGGCTGGGCTGTTCTCCCTAATCAACCTAAACAACCTCAACTTGTCTTTCTATCAACAAACGATAATCAATCTTTTTTTGCTAATGCTTATATTAACTTAGGCAGTCCAGATGTCGTTCAATTTCTCAACTCTGAAACCTACAAAAATTCTCGATGGGATCTCACATTTTCTAGCGAAAATTTAACATCGGGAGACAATATCATTAAAGCTTGGGTTTACGATCCCAAAGACAGACAATTTGTAAAATTAGCTGGAGAAATACAGATTTATATTCAGTAGACTTCAATCCTTAAAAAATTGATATTTCAATCCGAGATTATCGGCTAAAATTAATCGAAAAAATCTGATTTTTTACTGTTCCAGCAACAAAAATTGAATAAATCAATGATTTATCTGAACTATATTGAATGTTGGCTACTCCACTCGCATCTGAGATATCTGACTCTGTTAGATTAACTCTAATACCGTAGGGATCTCTGCGGATCAATTGACCTTTAAAACGGGCTAATTGTTGATCATTATTCCGAAAAATAAGTTCTGTTTCTCCATTTTCATTGACTTTAACAGAAACAGAGGTTATTGTGCCGCGAAAACGATTGTTTAAAGAATAGACACCCGTTCCTTCTTGAGATACACTTAATTCGGCTGTATTGTCGAGATTTTGTACAATGCTGAAATCACTTTTATAAGTGGGTTTGGCGATCGCTAAATTCTCCTCAACGACTATCCAACTTCCACAGGCTATAATCATCATTAGTTGTATTAAACCTTTCACCTAAAAACTCCTTTTGTTGATTAATCCCCAGTCTTGACTCAATTCTATTATCTCTCAACTTGAGAAAAACAGTATCTAGATTTGCGTCTTTTATCCTGACTCTGTTCACCCATTGTTCCTGGCGATGACTCAAAAAAAGCCCGCTATCTTCTCGCGTCGTTCCTTAACTTTATTGAGTTTATATCTTATTCCTATTTTGGGAGTTTGTGGATTTGTCAGCTTCTTTAGTGTCAATGTCCCCCGATTCGATCAATGGATACTTCCCTATTGGTTTGAGAAATTTTCCACAGGTGATCTCACCCTAAAAAATTTATTCGCTCAACACAACAGTCATCGCCTATTTTTCCCTAAACTGATTTTTATTTGCTTATCTTTTTCTTCCAACTGGAATATTACATGGGAACTTTATTTTAACATAATTTTAGCAATATCAACCTTTTTAGCATTGTATTTTTTGACTAAAAAAACTGCTCAATCTACTCAAAATAGCCTCCATTTAGCGAATTTATCAAGCAGCATTTTACTCTTTTCTTGGGTTCAACATGAAAACTGGCTGTGGGGATTTCAAATTGCGATTTTTTTAATTAATCTTTGTGTGATTCTCTCCTGTCTAGTCTTATCAACTCAATCCTTTCAACCTCAAACCCGATTAACAATTGCAGCTTTTTTATGCGGTATTGCTAGCTTTTCATCAGCCCAAGGACTCTTATCTTGGTTAGGAATGATTCCGACTGTTTGGACGGTAGAAGGAAGCTACAAACAGAAAAAACAGAGATTGTTAGTTTGGATCTTTCTATTTATCTTTTCTAGTCTCATCTACTCCATTAACTATCGACAAGAAACCGATACTGTTCCGACTGTCTCTGACAATAAACTTTTCGCAACCATTCACTTCTTTCTCAATCTCATTGCTGTCCCTTTTCTCGATTCCTATGACTGGAATTGGTTACTAGGAGGAATCATAATATTAATTTTTTTAAGCTTAATATATTCGGCTATTATCTCTGACCATAAACTGGATTTAAACCCAAACTTATCCCCTTGGATTTCTATCAGTTTATTTTCCTTATTGTGTAGTCTTTTAATCGCTGTCGGTCGCTCGGGGTTAGGGGCTGATTATGCCATTTTAGCCTCTCGATATACAACTCATACGATTTTACTTCCCATTGCTATTATTCAACTCAGTCAACGAATATTTTTAAATAATTCAAATCACTCTATAATTATTTCCCGGGATAATAAATTTTTTATATTTGGATTTTTAACAGGAATATTGATCGGTTTAAATTTAGTTTCATCCGCTAATTATGCTTTTTATGTTCAATCTCGTTTACCCTTGATCCAAGGCGGAAAAACTTGTTTTCATCTGATTAACTATTTAGAACAATCAGCTTTTTTGAAAACGAATCCTCAAAGTTGCTTACTTCATCTCCATTCAGCCTCTTGGGTACAAGTCATCTGGGATTCTGCGGAACACTTGAAACGCTTAAAATTTAGAGAATTCGCTCAAAATGTCGCTTTCATTTCTTATCCCAAACAAAATTATGGTGAAATGACCTCTCCTTTAGATTCCGATCAAATTTTAAGTTCATCAACAGCAAAATCTGTTAAACTAGAAGGATGGATTCAGCAATCGCCAACTTCTAAACCTTCTAATCTTATTCTATTTTCCCTCGCCCAAAAGCAATCTTTTTTCGCAAACGCCTACGCCCTAGAATCAACTTCCCAACCCTTAAACTCAAACCCATCTTCATCTGAACACCGCCTCAAATGGGAAGTCGAACTATCAGCCGATGTTCTCCCCTTTGGAAATAGCATTATTCACGCCTGGATCTATGATCCGATAGACAATCAATTCCTAAAACTCAAAAATAAAGTCAGTATAACCCGATTAGATTTTACACCTTCAGAGCAATAGTCAGCTTAGAAACGATCCCAAAATAAAGATAAAATTCTTGCAAGCCGTTGAATTTTAATCCGAGAGAATGACTCATTTTTTTTTGAACAAAATCGTCATTAATTTGGTATTCTAGTAAATAGAATAGCCGAACTCGGAATCACAATGAATGCTTCTGATGACATCATTATTATTGGCGGTGGATTAATCGGGTTGTCCCTAGCAGTCGAACTCAAACTGCGAGGCGCCCATGTCACAGTCCTCAGTCGCAACTTCCAGGAAGCAGCAGGTCATGTCGCCGCAGGAATGTTAGCACCCCAAGCCGAAGTCATTCCACCAGGGCCAATGTTAGAGTTAGGCTTACGCAGTCGCGCCTTGTACCGGGAGTGGATAAGCAAACTTGAAGAAATCACAGGTCTAGATACAGGTTACTGGCGCTGTGGAATTCTCGCTCCCGTTTACGAAATTCCCGATCACACAGAACTCTATCAACCTCCTAATTCTCCGGCAATTTGGCTCGATCAACAAGCCATTCACAAACATCAACCCGGTTTAGGCGTAGAAGTCGTGGGCGGTTGGTGGTTTCCCCAAGATGCTCAAGTCGATAACCGTCGTTATTTAGTCAAAGCCTTACAAACCGCTAGCCAACAGTTAGGCGTTCAAATCCTCGAAGGGGTAGAAGTTGAAGCGATCGCCCGCAACTCAAAAACCGTAGAAGCCCTTCAAACCAATCAGGGCGCCATCACAGGTTCACACTACATCTTAACAGCCGGATCCTGGTCAGGACAACTGCTTCCGCAAGTTCCCGTTTATCCGCGAAAAGGACAAATGCTGTCGCTGAAAGTCCCAGAATCTTTCGAGTCGCTTCCCCTCAAACAAGTCTTATTTGGAACCGAAATTTACATCGTTCCTCGTCGAGATGGTTTAATCGTGATTGGCGCAACCCTCGAAGATGTCGGTTTTAGCGTCGGTTTAACCCCAGACGGTGTTCAAACGCTACTGGCGGGCGCTATCCGTATCTACCCCGTTTTACGTGATTTTCCCATACAAGAATTTTGGTGGGGCTTTCGACCAACCACTCCAGATTTACTCCCCATTTTAGGAACCAGCCCTTTTGACAACTTAACCCTCGCAGTTGGTCATTACCGCAACGGTATTTTACTCGCTCCCATTACCGCTAAACTTATTGCTGAGTCCGTCCTAGACCAAAAATCCGATCCTTTATTAGAATACTTTGCTTGGGAACGGTTTTCTCCCGCCCCACTTCAACGTTAAAATCGGGAACTCTAACACTGCTGCTCGGGTCTTTCTGTCCTGACTTTCTTGAGGTTAGATGAATTTCGATCTCAAAACAAAACAATTCGTGAACCCTCAAGCCTATCCCTACCCCATTAAAACGAAATATGGTTTCTGGTTGAAGTGGGTGTTTGTCAGCATTATCGGTTTTTTCGTCAGTTTACTTTGGGTCGAAATTGGTGAACGCCCCGATATGGGAATATTAGCCGGAGCAGTGGGAGGAACAGTTATCGGTTTCGCTCAATGGTGTGTTCTCAGACAATACATCTATCAACCTTGGCAATGGATTTTTGCCAGTATCATCGGTTGGACAGTATTAGGATACTCCCATATTGGAGCAATTGCTTGGGTTGCTCCCCGAACTTTAGACCTATTGCAGCGTATTTCTTATGGTGCCATAGACGGTAGCCAGGTGGGAATTTGCATCGGATTTTTGCAATGGTTAGCCCTGAGAATACAAGTTCCTCGCGCTTGGAAATGGCTGTGGGTGAGTCCGCTTTGTTGGACAGTCGGGTTGTCTGTCGGTTGGGCGTTTGGCGGTGTGATGCGTCAAACAACTGAGCTTTTTTTAGCAGATGTCCTCGGTTTAACACTCACCTGGACGATTGTCGCTGGAATGACGGGAATTGCGCTAGTGCGGTTACTATGGATTAGCGATGATTATTGGTAACAAACCGTTAGAGCAATGTTGTGCTACATTGATACTATCCGCAAAACTTTGAAGGTACATAGATAGCTAGATGGCATTTAAACCAAGTTACCAAAAATTGCCGCACACGCCTCTGCCTTTTAGGTATGGGGATATAAGGCTCTTTCTAATGCTATAATAACTCTACTGGCAGGGTATTCAACCAGTTGAAAAACCCAGCATCTAATCGATGCAATGAACCTTGAAAACTTAAGGTATGGGGTTCTTGCCAGGAATGCTTTGGCAAGATCAAACCTTAAAGCACCAAGTACAGAGAATCAAGCATTTTTTTCTCAAGTACGGTAGGGCATACCGAAACTATCTCTGAAATGAGATGAACGACTGGGGAGACTCACCCCTCTGGAGTAGGTTAGGAAACTAGCTTGCTGTAAGGGTTGTCAATGAATCAGTAATCCAAAGCCGTGAGGCTTGGAGAATCCCCTTTCTTTAGAAATGGGGAGTATGTCAAGCAAAATA
>NZ_LATL02000347.1 GCF_000972705.2 Limnoraphis robusta CS-951
GGATGAATCTTTTTTTAGTATGTTAAAACCGTGCGAATTGATTCGCCTTTGTGCATTAAATCAAACGCATCGTTAATTTGTTCAATGGGTAATACATGGGTAATCAAATCATCAATATTTATTTTACCTTCCATATACCAATCAACAATTTTAGGAACGTCTGTTCGTCCTCTGGCACCTCCAAATGCTGAACCTTTCCAAACTCGTCCGGTGACTAATTGAAAGGGTCGGGTGCTAATTTCTTGTCCGGCACCTGCGACGCCAATTATTACACTCACGCCCCAACCTTTATGACAGCATTCTAACGCTTGACGCATGATGTTAACATTACCAATACATTCAAAGCTGTAGTCAGCGCCGCCTTTGGTTAATTCAACTAAATAGGGGACTAAATCTCCTTCAATTTCTTTGGGGTTAACAAAATGCGTCATGCCAAATTTTTCAGCAATTTCTCGTTTTGCGGGGTTAATATCAACGCCAACAATCATGTCCGCCCCGACCATTTTTGCCCCTTGAATCACATTTAAACCAATGCCACCTAAGCCAAAAACAACGACGTTTGATCCGGGTTCAACTTTAGCGGTATTAATAACAGCGCCGATACCTGTTGTTACGCCACAACCGATATAACAAACTTTGTCAAAAGGGGCATCTTCCCGAATTTTTGCCACCGAAATTTCGGGTAATACGGTATAATTTGAAAAGGTAGAAGTTCCCATGTAGTGATGAATTTTTTCGCCCTTAATTGAAAACCGACTGCTACCATCGGGCATCAATCCTTTACCTTGGGTTGAACGAATGGCTTGACAAAGATTGGTTTTCATGCTGAGGCAATATTCACATTGGCGACATTCCGGCGTGTAGAGGGGAATGACGTGATCGCCGGGTTTGACGCTTTTGACATCCGGCCCGACTTCAACGACGACTCCCGCCCCTTCATGGCCGAGAATTGTCGGAAATAGCCCTTCTGGGTCGGCGCCGGAGAGGGTGTAGGCGTCGGTGTGACAGACTCCTGTGGCTTTAATTTCGACCAATACTTCTCCGGCTTTGGGGCCTTCGAGTTGGACTGTTTCTAAACTTAACGGTTTGCCTGCTTCCCAAGCAATGGCGGCTTTTACATCCATAGTTAATCTCTCGCTGCATTGTAATTATAAAACTTCAACGGTGGGATGAGTTCAAAAAACTTATATTTTTGTTTGAGAAACTGGGTTAATTAATTTAGATTATTTGCTATGAACTGAGTTTAAGCGTGAAAATTTGTTAAAATAAATAGAGACAGACTGAAGTTAGGATTCGCTACATCAAGTTTATTTTGAATAGGTTGCTAGGGCTATATTTTAGTTTTGTAATCTATCGGTCGGTAGAAAACACACAGTAATAACAGAGGTCAAAAGAGAGGTAAGTCAAAATGACTATGCAATTTAAAAATCGAACTGAAGTCGGTTGTTTACTGGCATCTCGGTTGAAAGAATATGCAAATCGTTGTGATGTATTGGTGTTAGGTTTGCCGCGTGGAGGAGTTCCGGTTGCTTATGAAATCGCGCGATCGCTTCATCTTCCATTAGATGTCTGTTTAGTTCGTAAACTGGGAGTTCCTGCCCATAAAGAACTGGCAATGGGTGCAATAGGACAGGGAAATGCGATGACTCTTAATAAAGATATTATAGCAGATTGGCGAGTTTCTCCGCTCGATTTTGAGACGGTTTTAGCCGAAGAAAAAGAAGAGTTACAACGACGTTATCATCTCTATTGTCAAGGGCGATCCCCTCTTAATTTACAAGATAAAATAGTGATTTTAGTCGATGATGGTGTAGCAACAGGTTCAACCCTTTTTGCCGCGATTGAAGTGATGCGATCGCATCAACCCAAAGCCATTATTGTCGCGGTTCCTCTCGCGCCTCCAGCAACCTGTCAAAAGTTGAAAGAACAAGTGAGTCAAGTCATCTGTTTAGTACAGCCTAAACGTCTGAGTGCCATTAGTTTTTGGTATGAAGATTTTTCTCAAACTTCTGATAAAGAAGTGCAGGAACTCCTCTCAAAATCTCAGCGAGAATTATCGAGTTTATCGGATTTAAACTAAAAATTACTTGAGATAGATAAGCAGATTTAATCCGGGAATTGTACGAGAAAGTGTCCAAAATAAGAGAATGAGATAAAGAACACCTAAACCCCACTGATACCAGACTAAACTGGCAATTAATCCGGGTAGGTGTTCATCTCTTAAACGCAGATCATTGAAGCCAAATTTCAGAAAATTATTGAGGCTAAAATCATAATAATTTAGCCAATTCCAGCGTGTATCCCAGAGAATGGACATATAGCGATCGCGAAAGAAAACAAATCTCGGCATTAGCGGTAATCGCCCGATCATTAATCGCAGTTGTCGTTGACTGGCATCTTCGGTAAGATAAGATAAATCTAATAGGTTATGATGGCGTCTTTTGTAATAAAGAAATCCCAACAAAGCACCCGGAATGGGAACAATAAAAGCGGCTAAACAGAGTACAGTTAAAATCGGGTGACTCGAAGCACTAAAGATTTGAGTTAAACCCATAGAAGTCAATATTCCATAACTCGCTAACATCCACAGGCTTTCTGAAAATGTCGGTAAAATGGGGATTGGGTGTCGCCGTCTGACTCGATCTACAAACCAAAATATTAAGCCAAAATAAGCAATGGCAACGATACCCACGCCTGAGACTAATTCAAAACGGGTTCCATAGCCGCTTAAGAGTAATAATACACTCAATTCAACCCAATGTAAAGCCGTGTCAAAACTTGTGAATAACGGGGTAATATAGCTATCAAGAATGACTTGTTTCCATCCAATTTTTACATCTTCTTCTCTCTCTCCCTGATAACGATTAGCCACGACGCGATCATAAACTTTGATATAAGTGGCTAAATCAACTTGATCTAGCTTTAAAATTTCCGTTAAGTTTCTAAAAGGCTGTTTGATTCTTGCATTGAAAATAGCATCAGCTTGTTCAGAAGTAAATCCAGCGTAGATTAACCGAGAAATAGAGGCGGTATTTATATCAATTCCAAAAATATTTCGTTTGAATTGTTGAAGTAATAATTGAGCTTTCAAATATTCAATTTTATTCGCATCTCCAATCTGTTCTTGTTGACGGAAGTTTTGAATTAAATTGCGAAGTAAGTTTTCATTCCCTTGTAACTTTTTGACGGAAAGAACCTCACCAATAATACCCGGATCACCCATTATTTTCGCTGAATTCGAGTCAAACATTAAATCAGAAACATTGATTTCTGTTAATAGTCCAAACCCGGCATCACTAAAATCAATCACACCTTGAATACTGGCTTCTCGCAGACTGATACCTTGATTAAACCGAGTATCCCTAAAATCAACAGATTGTTCAAAAATGGCTTGTTGAAAACTCAAAGAATGAGTGAAGCGAGACTTTGAAAAAAGGACTCGATCTTGCCACCTAGATTCACTAAAATCGGCTTCTCCATCCCCAAAAATACTTTTAAAATTAGCAAAGGCTTGAAAATGAGCTTGATTAAAACTGACATCTTGAAACGTGCTATCCTCAAAATTGGTAAATGCTTGAAAATTGGCTTGGGTGAATTTTGCTTTAGTTAAAAAGACTGCATATGTAAACTTGGTTTTTTGTTGAAATATAGCTTTTGTAAAGTTTGCAATTTCATTAAATCGCGTTTCAGTAAAAGTAGTTTCCTCTTTAAAGATTGCCTCTTGAGCGTCTATTCCGCGTAATAAAAAGGCTTTTTTAAAATCAACATTACCTTGGAATTCTGTATTTTTGCATTTGAGACGACTGCGAATAACCGTAATTTTAGGAAGTGTTACAGCCGTATTATTTTCTGATTGGTTTATCAGCGAAAATTGAGCTTTTTCTGAAGTTAATATTGTCAGTTCATCTGCGGAAAAAATAGACAATAATGTTTCTTTGAGTAAAGGAACTCTAACGCCCATTTTACTCGCTAGAAAGTCTCCTTTAATCGTCGAGTTACTGAGATTTAAACCCACTTTATTTTCAGATTGATTGAGTGCCGCTTGAATTTGCTGATAAAATTGTTGACTAAACTCTGCATTTTTTTCTCGTAAATCAATGATAAAGTTTTCTAGATCAATCAGAGATGTACCCTCTGTATTAACGGGATTTTTGACTCTTTCTTGTAAGATTTCTAGGGTTAAGGGGATTTTCTCACTGGGGGAGTTGACAGCCAAGACTGGAGAATAACTCCAAACCCATATCATTAATACAACTATTGTTAAAATCAAAAGCTTTATCTGTTTTAAAAATAACTGATTCAAAGCATCAAAGATATTGTTTAGGCAAAGGTTCTTCTTCAACTTTGTAGACTTTAAATCCTCGTTTAAGATAATTATCCAAAGCATAAATATTATCAAGATTACAAGTATGCACCCAAAGACGTTGTGTATTTTGATTCCAAGCTTTTGTGATCCCATAACTGAGTAAATATTTCCCTAAGCCCCGACCACAATAACCCGAACGTAAACCAAAATAAGCAATTTCCGTAGAACTTTCACACTGACTTAATTCAATATAACCTGCGGGCGCTCCATTGACATACAAAACATCAATAGTGGTTCCCGAATCTGCTAAAATATCAGTCAGTTGCTGATCACTTAATAATAAGCGATCGCGCCAACGCCAAGCGTTTCCCACCCGATCATACAAAAAGCGGTAAAATTCCAGATCGGGCGTTTCCAAGGGAAAGATAGTAATTCCTTGAAGATTCTCAAGAATAGCAGGTTTAAACTCTGCTGGATCAGTCATTTCTAGATAAGTAGTAATTAACTTTTCCGACATCTGTTTGTGATCCTTGACATTGAAAAGGAGCGTGAATTTAGGTATCCTCGCTCCTTGATAATTGTATCATTTAAAAAAGCACATCAAGAAGTTTTGAACTTAATATTAATCCATTGTTAACACAACTTTTCCAGTCATTCCTCCCGCTTCTAATTTTTGATGAGCTTTAGCAGCCTCTGCCAATGGATAAACTTGATTCACATGAATCCTCAGCTTTCCTTCATCCATTAAACGCCCACATTGTTGTAGAATTTTTGCTTGATCTTTTTGTTCATCAATTAACCCTTGCAACATGGGTGTGAGCATCAATTCTAAACCTATTCTTAGATTTCGTTTGCGGGCTTCCTTCAAATTTCCTAAACTCGTATCGGGTTCTAAAATAGTCACCAAATCCCCATACACTTTAACCGCTTCTATTGTTTTGAAAAAAGTGTCTTGACCGACGGTATCAAAAGCCAAATCAACCCCTTCTCCATCCGTCCAGTCCAACACTCGTTGAACAAAATTTATCTGTTTATAATCTATGACAAAATCAGCCCCCAACTGACGAACAAAATCAGCATTTTCCGGCGAAACTGTCGTCGCAACTTCCGCCCCTTGCAACTTTGCTAATTGTATCGCCACATGACCAACACCCCCCGCTCCCGCATGAATTAAAACTTGTTGTCCCGGTTGCAATTTTCCGCGATCATAAAGAGATTCCCAAGCCGTAATTAACACCAAAGGCGCCGCCGCCGCTTCTACAAAACTCAGAGATTGTGGTTTTTTGCTGACAAACTTTTCATCAACAACCGTCAACTCCGCATAGTTTCCCGTTTCATCACCCAACCCACCGTCACAAAAATAAACCTCGTCGCCCACCTGAAATTTTTCGACCCCTTTACCCACTGCTTCAACCACACCCGCCCCATCACATCCGAGAATAGCGGGCATTTTTTCTGGGTAAAATGTTCCTCGGCTACGGAGTTTCGTGTCAATGGGGTTGACTCCTGCGGCTTTCAGACGAACCAAAAGTTCTGTATCGGCTTTAATTTTCGGTTCTGCTACCTCCTTCAGCATGAGAACATCCGGCGCCCCTGGTTTAGTCATCACAATGGCTTTCATAATGATTTTATCTTCTGATTGAGCAGTATCTAAGAATAAATCTACCGCTTTTTTGCAGTCCTGTAGAGGGGGGACGAACACTCAAAATATCAGAGACAATCAGCCAAAAGTTGTATTATTATTGTAGTACAGCCAGAATGAAATCACTGATATCCGATAGTTCAAGGGAGATTTACCAAGATTAACTTAAAGTTCAAAAATAGAGGTCTAACAATGCGAAAATTAAAATATTATGTGGCAACTAGCGTAGATGGATTTATTGCTCACGAAGATGGTTCATTTGATGGTTTTCTCTTTGAAGGTGAACAGGTCAGCGATTATTTAAACGAGTTTAAAGACTTTGATATTGTATTGATGGGACGCAAAACCTATGAAGTCGGTTTAAAAGAAGGTAAAACGAACCCTTACCCAATGATGAAAAGTTATGTGTTCTCACGGACAATTAAAGAAAGTCCTGATAAAAATGTTGAAATCGTCTCAGAAAATATTATCGAACTCGTTAAAAGTTTAAAACAGGAAACAGGTAAAGACATTTACCTTTGTGGTGGTGCGAATATAGCCACAACCCTGTTTAACGCCAATTTAATCGATGAAATCATTATCAAGTTAAATCCTTTTTTGATGGGTTCTGGGATTCCTTTGTTTTCAGGAAAAATCCAACAAACAGCCTTAGAACTTACCCACAGCAAAATTTATGATAATGGAGTTGTGTTTTTGTATTATCAGGTAAAAACCCAAGAATATAGCCCTCTGCGATCGCGATAACTGTACATCCCAAAAACCCGGTTTCTCAATAGAAACCGGGTTTTTCATCGAAATCAACCTAATCTAACAGCGATGAGAAAAGTAGAAGTTGTTCCTCCTAACCCCAACGGTCAAGAAGACTTTCAGAAAGAATCACAACAAATTGCTAATATTTTCGGCGAAAATGCGATCGCCATTCATCATATCGGTAGCACCTCCATTCCCCGTATTTACGCGAAACCCATTATCGATTTATTAGTTGAGGTGAAAGAAATTACAAAAGTTGATGAAAAAAATGACGAAATGCAGTCTTTTGGGTATACAATAATGGGAGAGTTTGGAATCGTCGGTCGTCGGTATTTCCGCAAAGACAACTTAGCCGGAATTAGAACCCATCACGTTCATGTGTTTGAAGTCGGTTCAACCGAAGTTAAACGTCATCTGGCGTTTCGAGATTATCTGATCGCCCATCCAGAAGATGCTCAAAAATATAGTTTATTAAAACAAGAACTCGCGGCTAAATATCCCCATGATATCGAAGCTTATATGGATGGAAAAGATAGTTTTATTAAAGAAATGGAGAAGAAAGCCATTGAATGGTTTGGAGAAAGAGATTAAACTAATCGCACAGAGGAAACATCTTGATGAACTACCACGAGATTATCACAATTGAACCGGGAAAACGGAGCGGAAAACCTTGTATTCGAGGAATGCGAATTACAGTTTATGACATCTTAGAGTATCTAGCAGCAGGGATGACAGAAGAAGAAATTTTAGAAGATTTTTCTGAACTCACTTCAGAAGATATCAAAGCTTGTCTTGCTTTTGCTGCGGATCGTGAGAAAAAATTATTTATTGCATCCTTGTGAAACTGCTTTTAGACGAAAATCTCAGTTATGTCAGTTGGGGCTAGCACCCAGTGGAATTAAAAACCCGGTTTCTTTGAGAAACCGGGTTTTTTGGATAAGAAACCGGGTTTTTTGAGTTCCCCTTCGCCTTTGAGGAGAGGGGGTTAGGGGGAGAGGTCTACATCGTCAACGACTGCGGATTCGTTTCAATTAACCTGGCTAAATCTTGTAAGAAAGCCGCCGCATCAGCACCGTAAATAATCCGATGATCACAAGTAATATTAACCTGCATTTGGCGCTTAACACCCATCAAACCATCCTCAGTCGCCACAACTTGCGGACGAGAAGCCCCAATCGCTAAAATCGAACCTTGACCTGGTGGTAAAATCGCATCAAAGCGATCAACGCCAAACATTCCCAAATTAGAAAGGGTAAACGTTCCGCTATTATATTCATCGGGTTGTAATTGTTTCGCCCGTGAACGTTCAACTAAATCTTTCCAAGTGCGAGACAACGAATAAATATCCATTTGATCGGCATTTTTCAACACAGGCGTAATTAAACCGCCATCCGCCATCGCCACCGCTACCGCAATATTAATCGCAGAACTGTATTGTATCCCCGACTCCACATAACTCGCATTCACTAACGGATGCTTCTGCAACGTCACCGCCACCGCCTTCGCCAACAGCGCCGTCATAGTGACACCCTTAGACTTAATTTGCTTATACAGTGCGTCTAAAGCATCTGTGGTAATCGTATACCCAACGCGGAACCCAGGCACTTGCAGACTCGCCACCATATTTCGCACTACCGCATTTTGCAGCGTGTTCATGGGAGTGACTTGACCCGGTGCCGCCGCTCGAACAGGTTGAGGCGCAGGAGCGGGTGCTGCTGGCTTCTGTGGCTGATGAGAGACAGTGGGAGCCGAACCCGTCGCCGCAGGTTGTTTCGGAGCCGTCTGAGACGATTTACCCGCCACAGCTTCCACATCTTCAGCCACAATCCGACCATGAGGGCCACTACCCTCTACCTTACTCAAATCAACCTTTAAGTCCTTCGCCAGTTTGCGGGCGCGAGGAGAAACAACAATCCGGCCATTCCGACGGCTGGCGCTTTGGGCGGTTGTTGTCGCAGAAGCGGTCACAAGTTCAGCAGGGGCAGGTGTTGAAGGTTTAGCCGAACTCGGAGCAGTATCCGCTTTCTTGTCGCTAGAGGCTTGCTGTTTCGCCTGTTCAATTTCAGCCTCTGTTTCCGCAATTAAAGCGATCGTATTACCAACCGGGGCAAATTCCCCTTCCGGTACCAAAATTGTAGCTAAATAGCCCGAATAGAAGGCTTCTACATCCATATCTGCCTTATCGGACTCAACAACGAGAACCGTTTCTCCTTTCTCAACTTGATCGCCAGGTGCTTTTTGCCATGAGACAATTTTACCCTCTGTCATCGTTGAACTTAGGGCAGGCATGAAAACTTCGTGAATCATAGGTGTGTGGTGTTTTGGATCGTTAGAAATAGAACATCAGAAAAATTTTAAAAGAATTTAGGGAAACAGTTTACAGTTGTAGGGGTAATTGATGAATTACCCGTACCCGTTATCAGTCAATGTGGGGGGCAGGTTTATGTAGGTTCCTTCAGGGAAAACATACATAAGTATGGAACCCGCCCCTACAAAACTGTTCACTGTGGGGGGCGGGTTTATGTAGGTTCCTTCAGGGAAAACATACATTAAATATGGAACCCGCCCCTACAAAACTGTTCACTGATTAGTGTTCACTGGTCACTGTTTAAATCTCGCCGCGAATCTCCTCAATCACCCCATCACGTAAGATGACTTCTACCTGCATTTTACGAATGAGATTATCACCCTTTTCAACAGCAAATACACTTTCAATCTGCCCTTGACTCACTTCTTGTTCGAGTTCTAAAGTTTGAATTTGTTGCAGTTGTTGTAAGCTTTGATTTTTTTGATCAAGAAACTTACTTTTCTGTTCATTCATCTGAACTTGAATAGTATCAATTTGCTGCATGACTTCAGGGCCAGGAGGATGAATAGTCTGCTTTCTTAACTCCGCAATCATGCGTTGTCCTTGCATTTCTAGCTGCTGCAACTGACTATCAAGCTGATTAATTTGAGCTTGAAGTTGCTGTTGAGCTTCTTCTCTCCATCGGGGTGTAACAACCGCTTTGACATTAATCGCTCGTTTGAGAAGGAGTTGATTGTTCGAGATATCCATGAGTATGTTGCCTGTTTATTGTCCTTGTCATTCAAAACAGATAATAACCGAAAAAACAGATGATCTAGAGATTTTTACAGTGATCAGTTTTAACATCACTGGTACGAGCAATTCATAAATTGCCCCTACAACACTGATTACTGGTCACTGTTTACTGGTGGTCACTGTCTTAATACATTGCGTCAATCATATCGCGGTAACGTTCCATTACGACAGGACGCTTGATCTTCAGGGTTTGAGTCAACATCCCATTTTCCATCGTAAAGGGTTCTAAAATCAAGCGAAACGGCCCAATGCGATCATCAATGCGATAACTCGGACGGTTCTTTACCTCTCGGTTTAACTCCTTGCGGAATAAGTCTTGAACTGGGGGACTTTCAAGATCGAGGGCTTCGTTGTCGTTTACAGACTCGGAATTTGGTAATTTCAATTTCAGATTTTGACTATTGGCCCATTTTTCCAACGCATCAAAGTTCGGTACAATTAACGCACCCAACACTTTTTGATCCTGGCCGACTAAAACCATTTGATCAATATAGGGACTACGAATACAAGCATCTTCAATCGGCTGCGGTTCGATATTTTCCCCATTACTCAAGACAATCGTATCCTTCGCCCGACCTGTCAATACCAAATCATTCTGTCGGCTTAACCAGCCTAAATCTCCCGTATCAAACCATCCTTCTGGATCAATCGCTTTAGCGGTGGCTTCTGGGTTTTCAAAATACCCCTTCATAATCTGCGGCCCCCGTGCCAACACCACACCCTTTTCCTGGCGAGGTAGAACTTGCCGCGTTTCAGGATCAACGATCCGAATTTCGGTTTGCGGAATCGGTTTTCCGGCTGAACCCCGTAGGTTATGCAATGGACGCCGAGCTGTTAATACCGGGGAAGTCTCTGTTAAGCCATATCCCACTAACAAATCAACCCCGACAATCTCATAAAACATCTCTAGGTGCATCGCCAGAGAACCGCCACCACTAATGGCAAATTTAAACTCTCCGCCTGTCGCCGCCCGAATTTTTTGGTAAACCAATCGATCCGCTAACCGATGTAAAGGCGTCAACAGTCCCATTTGTAAACGAGCGCTCGCTTTTTCCATCCCCGAAGGCGATTTTGCATCCAGGGTTAATCCATTAACCCGACGACGCGCCAAAACATACCGTTCACTAACGTTAAAACAGAATTTAGCAATCTTTTGACGACTTGCAGGTTGTTCGCTTAACTGTTTTTGAGCGGCTTCATAAATCGATTCCCAAATGCGGGGAACGCTGGTCATATAACGCGGCTTAAATTCTTTGAGATCCCGCTTAAAATAGCGAATACTACTATAAACCTGAGTACAGCCTTGCGATAAAAAGAAATATTGTCCAGTCCGTCCGAAGCTGTGCCAAGTCGGAAGTAGACTCAAAACACAGTCGCCAACTTCCGGTTGAAGAAAATCAGGAATAGCCTTAAGTTGATGCAGCAAATTACCATGAGTCAGCATCACCCCTTTCGGTTTTCCGGTGGTTCCCGAAGTGTACAGCAATGTTGCCAGACTATCTTGACCAGAAATCCTGGGTATTCTCAGGGTGAAATCTCCTCCCTTATTCAAAAGTTGGGAAAAGTTCAATACAGGTATGCTGGGAATTTCACTCGGATCGGGTTCTTCATCGGACAGCAATACAATAAACTTGATCGGCAGATCTTCAATACTTGATCGCAAACGTTTCAGTAAATTCAGATCTTCAACGACTAACCCAACACTGCCGCTATCTTTGAGAATATAAACTAATTCTGCCGGATCGGCCGTCGCCCCCCGCACGACATCAGCAGCCCCAACCGTCATAATTCCTTGATCGGCGATCATCCAACGAGGACTATCATCAGCAAATAAGGCAATTCGACTCGGTAAGGCATCCTCACTAACCGCTTCTACCCCTAAAGTTTGCAGTCCGGCGGCAAATTGTTGAATTTGTAGCCAGAGTTCACTATAGCTGAGTATCACTTCCGGTTGGGAGTGGGGGTCGTGTAGGGCTATTCCTTGACCGACTTTTTTGGCTAAAATCGGCCAAATTTCCGGTAGAGATTGAATCGAAGTGTAGTTAAGATCGGATGAGGGGGGCTTATTCATAGACATTGATTGTAACAAATAGGTTTATTTAACGCTTTGGAATCAGTTTACAACGATGATCGGTTGGTAACTGCTTCCTTTCAACTATCCTATCTCTAACTCAAGGATGAGGAATTAAGACTGAGGACAGATTTTTATCCGTCATTGAAGTTGAGAATCAATCAAATTTTAAAGCTTGACCCCGGACTTCGGTTTTTAACTGACCTCGATCATAAACGATTTGACCGCCGACAATAGTAAATACAGGCCATCCGGTGAGGTTCCAACCTTCAAAGGGACTCCAGCCACATTTCGTCAGAAGTTGTTCGGCTAAAACCGGACGATAGGTGTTTAAATCTACTAACACTAAATCCGCATCATAACCCGGAGCGATCGCGCCTTTATTGGGGATTTTATAATGTTTGGCGACGGCGGTAGACATCCAATGAGCAACTTGAGCAATTGTACAACAGCCTTGTTCGGCTTGGGTTAACATTAACGGTAAGGATGTCTCAACTCCAGGCATTCCCGAGGGAGAATTGGGATATTGTTGGGCTTTTTCTTCTAAAGTATGCGGTGCGTGATCGGTGGCAATAAAATCAATTACCCCATCCCGTAAAGCTTGCCATAATATTTGATTATCTTCCGGCGATCGCAAGGGGGGATTCATCTGGGCTTTTGTTCCTATTTTTTCATAGGCGCTGGTATTGAGAAGTAAGTGTTGAGGGGTGACTTCTGCTGTCACCCAAGCGGGTTTTTCTTGTCGTAAAAATTCGGCTTCTTCTCCCGTAGAAAGATGTAATATATGCAGTCTTCGTTGATATTTTTTAGAGAGTTTGACCGCTAATTTTGTGGCGAGTAAGGCGGCTTGATTATCTTGAATTTGAGAATGAATGGCTGGATCGGAAATTCCGGCAAATTCTTGACGACGTTGATTAATTCGGGCTTGATCTTCTGCATGAACGGCAATTAAGCGATCGCCTTTAGCAAAGATTTCTTCTAAAATCGCTTCTTGATCGACTAATAACGGCCCTTTCATTGACCCCATGAAAATTTTAATTCCCGGAGTTGGATTAACGGTTAATAAATCTTCTAAATTCTCCCCCGTCGCCCCAATAAAAAAGCCATAATTGACTAAACATTTTTGACTCCCTCGAAATAATTTATCATCTAAAGCCGCTTGATTCGTCGTCAGAGGGCGAGTATTTGGCATTTCTAAAAAAGAGGTGACACCGCCCTTTGCACAAGCACAACTCGCCGTAAATAAATCTTCTTTATGTTCTAATCCGGGTTCTCGGAAGTGAACCTGCGGATCAATCACTCCCGGCAACAAAGTCAAACCTTGGGCATCAATTTCTAAAACATTGGGTTCGGCTGGATCATAGTCAACATCTACCCCAACTTCGACAATTTGAGAACCCTGAACTTTGACATCTCCTAACAACAATTCACCATCCGGTAGGATAATTGTCGCTCGACGAATCAACAAACAGGTATGTTCAGACATAGTATTACATTTTTTGAGCGTTAACCGTGTTTTTAGTTTACAGTGATTACGGTATCGGGCGGGTTTATATCGGTGATCTAATAAATCTTTGGAGAAGCTGCCCCTAGACAGTACCCAGTACCCTGTCCCCTAATCCGGCGTTCCCTGACACCGGAACCTTTGTAAACTTTTAGAGTCTAGAGGATATGGGCGATCACTCACTCAATTTGGTAGGATGGATTACATAACAGACTAAAATTCAAGTGTACAACAGACATTAGATGATTCAGTGAACCAAAAATCTGAGCTTTAATTGAGTTAAGGCTTGGACAGTATAGCGATTTCTGCACTATAATTCACTTTACCATTACTAAAACTCAAAATTTCGGCTTCGCATTCCTAACCATTCTTAACTGCCCTTTGAAATACGGCCTATGAGTAGCCTTCCAAATCAAGAGCCACATAATCATCATTCACCTCAAGACCATTCAGAAAATGCCTGGATTGAGGGATTTAAAACGATTGGGCTAAGTATCATTTTAGCTTTGGGGATTCGCACCTTCGTCGCGGAAGCGCGTTATATTCCTTCTGGGTCAATGTTACCGACTTTAGAAATAAACGATCGCCTGATTATTGATAAACTGGGGTATAAGTTTCAAGATCCTGACCGGGGAGATGTCGTTGTTTTCTCTCCGACTGATCAACTCAAAACCCAGTACAAAGACGCCTTTATCAAGCGGATTATCGGTTTACCGGGTGAAACGGTTGAAGTTCGTGATGGACTGGTTTTCGTTAATGGTCAGCCATTGACGGAAAAATACATCGCTGAAGAACCGCAATACAACTGGGGGCCTGAAACGGTACCCGAAGATCAGTATTTGGTTCTCGGAGATAACCGTAATAACAGTTATGACAGTCACTATTGGGGATTTGTCCCTCGTGATCATATCATTGGTCGGGCGGTAGTGCGGTTCTGGCCACCGAATCGGGTGGGAGGATTAGACGAAGTTCCTTTATATGCAGCTCCGCTCTCAGAAACCTACAATAATCAGTAAAATCTAGAAATTTCTGATTATCTGTTCTGTTCGATCCTTCAGTTTAGAGATCTTCCCCGGATTGTCATCTAAGATCATGAAAGTTCCCATGACTTCAGATAAAAAACTAGACCGTTACATCACTTTTAAAGATATCGACTGCGATCGCCTTGCCCGGAGACTGGTTGACCGTATTGAGTATTATCTTGATCATTCATCTGAACCGAGTTCTTGGTTGGAATATTTCAAGATGAAATTGGTTGAACGTCAGAAAATGGGACAAGATGAACTTTTTTTCGTCGGTAGCCAAGTGAATAGTATTCGCGCTTTGTTTGAGCAATTTGAAGATGTTGAAGCATTGAATTTACTCGATCAGGTTGAAGAAGATTGCTGTTAAACGGCTTGGAATCAAATTTGTTGGTTAGAAGCGATCTGAGGTTAGATAACGGGCGCAAGATAATAGGTATTACGTCCGTTGAGTTTAGCTTGCTAGAGAGCTTCATTTTAGTTCACTGTTGACGGATAAACCCGCCCGAAGTGTGAATTAATCCCGAAATGATGACCCAAATTATGGAGTATAGGTTCTCACCACTTTACCTGTGATTTCTTGTCTCATCCAAGGCGTATTCACCGACAAAGATTTTAAAGTTTTTGCGGCTACTTTCCAAGGAGTTTGAGGGGAAAATAATGTCAGTTCCGCCGGTTGACCTACAGCAATCTTTGAGGGTTTTTGTCCGAGACATTTTAACGGCTTTGTACTTAAAGCTTGCCATAATTCCAAAGCCGACCACTGACCCGAACTGACAAATGTTTGCCACAATAACGGTAAAGCTAATTCTAAGCCGATTGTCCCGGCTGGCGCATCTGCAAAAGCAACGGTTTTTTCTTCGTAGGTGTAGGGCGTATGATCAATGGCGATCGCATCAATTATACCATCTTTTACCCCTTGAATTAAAGCGATTTGATCTTCTGGATTTCCCAAAGGTGGATCTAGGTTTAAATGAGGGTCGTAAGGCGTGAAGTTAAAGGGTAAAATCTGCTTTTTACCGCTAATGGCTTGAGTATTGAGTAATAAATGCAGCCAAGTTGTACTCGCTGTAATTGGTAAATTTCTAGCTTTAGCTTCCCGAATTAATTCTACACTACGAGCGGTTGAAACTCGCATTAAATGAACAGGGGTTTTTGTGGCAGCGACGATTTCTAATACGGTTGAAATGGCTGTTGTTTCGGCATAAGCAGGTATTCCTGGTAAACCGCTTAAAATCGATTCATTTCCTTCTCGCATCACGCCATTACTCACCAGTTGGCGATCGCAACAATATAATGCGATGGGTTTATTAAAAGGTTTAAGATATTCCAGTAACCGTCGCAATAACATTAAATCTTGAACAGGTTGACCATCAGCAAAACCGATTATTTCAGTGGTTGCTAATTCCGCCAGTTGACTCATTTTTTTTCCGGCGACACTTTGGGTTAAAGCACCCCAAAGATAAACTTGAAAACCTGTTTTACTTTGAGCTTGGTGATGAATTAAACTAACAGTAGCGGGATTATCTATAGGCGGAACAGAATCCGGTAAAATAGATAATCGGGTAAATCCTCCAGCAGTGGCGGCGTCAATTAGAGAAGAAATGGTTTCTCTTTCTTCAAAACCGGGTTCTCCTGTGTGACTGTACAAGTCTACTAAACCGGGGCCTAATATGAACCCTTTAGCGTCTCGAATTTCCACATCAGACGATGGAGAAATATTAGGTTGAATGGCGTTAATGAAACCATCTTGAATTAAAATATCTGTAACGGTATCAGTTGCTAATTCGGGATCAAGTATTCTGACGTTTTGTAGCAGTTCACTACTCATAATTTAATTAGTTATTTTTGACTTTTGATTTCTGGGCGCAAGCAAGAGCGCCCCTACTTTATAAGGCTCCGGCGGCTGTTTTATCTAGAATACCCTCAAATAAATGAGTGGTAATATTAGAAGCTTGTAAAACAGGATCACCGTTAATTCCATTAGGATAGTCAATCACTGTAACCGCCCCATTCCCTTGTTTAAAGTTCCAGAAATGTTCAGGAGGTAAGTTAAAAAGTTGAGCCAGAATTGCTTTATTAATCGCATCGTGAGCGACTACAATTCCAGTAACAGGTTGTTGATCATAAGCTTTAACAATCCGCTCCCAAGCTAGTTTTGATCGAGTCCAAATTTGTTGTAAATTCTCTCCTTCTGGCATTTGTACAGTTTCCGGGGCGATTCTCCACTGTTGCAAAAGTCCGGGATAAAGCTGTTCAATTTGAGCTTCAAATTTACCTTCCCATAATCCATGACTAATTTCCCACAAATCCCGATCAAATTGTAACTCGATTTCGGGATGATATTGGAGAATAATTTCAGCCGTTTCTTTGGGACGCAATAACGAACTACTGAAGGCAAAATCGAGTTTAACGTTTTTGAGAAATTCGGCGGCTTTCTGGGCTTGTTCTCGACCATTATCATTTAAAGGAACATCTATTTGTCCTTGAAATTGTCCGTTGCGGTTCCATTCCGTTTCCCCATGTCGAACTAACAAAATTCTCGGCCCTTTGTGTTCAGGTCTCACCGAAGGAAATGGGTTTCCAACGTGGCTTGTCAGGTTCATAGACTGAAGTTGAACCGAAGCGGGTTTAGGAAGTTCTCCGGCTGTGACGTCTGAAAAGTTTAAAACACTAATTCCACAGTTAGACTGTTGAATGGATTGATAATATTTAGCTTCGATGCTTAAAGCCGTGGCAATTAATGAGCGATTAATGCCATTATGAGCTACAATTAAAACAGTTTGATCTTGATGACGAGCTAAAGTTTCTCGCCAAAATTGTCGGGCTTGTTCAAAGACTGCTAAGACTGGAAAATGCTTTCGTTCTCCATCCGGTTCAGAGAGAAGCATAAAAAATTCGTCAGGGCGTTCATGCCAACATTGATAGTCTTCGGGATATTTTTCGATAGCGTCTTGACGCAGTAAACCCGCCCACAGAGGAAGATCAATTTCCATCAAAAGTTCGGTGGGTTGAAGTGGCGGCGGTGTTTTCAAGCGTGAAACAATGAGTTCAGCCGTTTGTTTAGCACGTTTGAGAGGGCTACAATAAATCGCATCAAATGTTAAATTAGCCAGAGTATCGCCAACCTGATAAGCTGCGTTACAGCCTTTTTCAGTTAAAACAGAATCATCGAGGCGTCCTTGAATACGGTGTTGAGCATTATAGGTACTCTGACCATGACGGACAAGAATTACACGGGTTGTCATCTGGGTTTGTGGATGTGTGATGGTTGAACAAGTAAAGCTGATTAAAGCCAGAAGCATTTTACCGTGTTTTTGTAACCCGCTCACATTGGAAGTTCAACTCAAATACCCAGTTTCTTCGAGACAGGGGTTTTTTTCAAAAGGTTTTTTCAAAATTTGGAGTTCTATTACTGATATTGGTTCATTACATCTTTAACTAACATTTCTTGAAACCAAACCTTTAAGACTGCAACCAGGGGAATGGCTAAAAGTAGACCTAAAGTTCCAAAGAAAATGGTAAAGATGACTTGAGATAATAAAGTTATAGCCGGAAGTAGAGAAACTTCGTGTTTCATTACGAGGGGCGTTAAAATATTACTTTCTATCTGTTGAATGGCGATATAAAGTCCAATCACAGCCAAGGCTTTCCAGGGGGCATCCATCAGGGCGAGTAAAGCGGGCGGGATGACGCTAATTGTTGGGCCAATATTAGGAATAAACGTTAAAAATCCGGCGAGTAAAGCATTAACTAAAGCCAGTCTAACGCCTAAAATCCATAAGCCAACACCACTGAGAAGCGTAATCACCGTCATATTAAATAAAAGACCAATTAAAGAGCCGACTAAGTTTTCTTCACACTCATTTAAAATCTCATCAACCCGAGGACGGTAAAAGGCGGGAAATATCAAAATAAAATTGCGTCGATAGGGTGTGGGATCACTCACTAACATAATCGTGATAGCTATCACGAGAATAACGTTTAAGGTAATTCCCAATGAAGTGGAAAAGAAGCTAAAAACGTTATTAAATAGTCCAAAACCAGGAACAGGTATTTGCTCAATCAGACGTTCGGGACTTTGCAGATTACCGAAAATTTGGTTGGGAATGATATCTTGTAAACCTAGATACCAAGTTTTAAGCTGTTCAAATCCCATCGGAACTTGTTCACTCAATTCTTGCCATTGGTCTACCACTGGAGGCACAATAATTGAGATAAATCCCGCTAAAACCAATAAAATAAAAAACATGGAAATGCCTACAGCCACACCCCGCTTCATTCCCTGTTTCTGAAGGATTTTAACAATTCTGTTAATAGCCGTTGCCAAAACAATAGCACTAAAAGCGAGTAAGATAACTTGTCTGATTTTCCACAAAATATATAGGGAAATTAAAAAACAAATAATTCCAACCGTTTTCCCAAATGTCACGAATTAACCCTCCCCCCGAGCCATTATATTGTATTCAATTAAATTCAATCCAATCCCCAAACAATAATTAGAGTCTTGGAAAATTAAAAAACAGGATTTTCTATAAAAAGCCCAAAAAAAGGGAGTGGACTTCAATTGATTTTCAAAGTTACTCCCCCCCTCAATGAGCGCAATTATTCAGGATTCTTTTGACGGGATCGATCTCCCTCATAGGGTTGAACTCCTGTTTTGGGATATTGATCCGTATTTCCGCTAAATATTCGTTTGACACCTAAGCCGATAAATTCAAATACTTCTTGAAATCGTTGAGTAATCTTAGACATTTTTTTTCTCCTTAAGACCATCAATCCTCTTGTTGTTCTACGGTTTTTCCGTTATTCGGACACGGAAATTTTTAACCCACAAGTTCAGAACATTTTATCAAATGTATTTGAGATCGATTATTCTTTTATAATAAGGCTTTATACCTGCCTATTCATCTATCGAATGATAGACTTTACTCGATTTTTGAATCAAACTTTGCATCCAAGTCAAACTCTCAACCAGAATACAGTCCAATGCACTCTAATCAAAAGAAAAATAATATTAAATTGAAAATATAATGCTACAAAAGGGAGCAGGAAACCGAGAATAGGCAAAATAGAATAGGGGACAGGTAACAGTGAAAAAACCGATAACTGCTAGGGATAATTCATCAATTACCCAGACTGTCTCCCCATCGATTATCTGTAGCCAAGATTTAAGTATTTCAGATAAGATATAAAGTGGAACCGTTAGAAATTGCCTCGGGGAACACCCAGCAGCCTGTGAAGCAGCCTGTGAACGCGGTGTGATTCGGGTGAGCAATGATTTAGCAGTTGATCAAGTCGCGATACTTAAATAAAGCTTATCGAATTGTCCGGAATTTGTTCAAACTCCAAAACAGATGATCATCGATCCGTGATCCAGTTATGCTAATTTATGGGGGGATTGTTTTTGGCATTGTAGACATGGGCTTGGTATCCATCCGGTTTTGCTCTCGTCTTTGAGTAGAAAGCAATAGCTAGAAACATTCTCGTTGTTCAGGTCTGATATTCTGCACTCTATTAGCTGAAGATGTACAATCCTTCTTTGCGTAAGATTCCCGTCCATGAACCCGCAGACGTCATTCCCTCACAGCAGCATATCTCGCTGTTGGAATGGCTACAAGCAACGGGTCGTTTAATTCCTCGGGATAATGTTCCAGAAACCAATGCTTTTCTAGAAGCCGAAGAGGAAATCTCAGAACTGATAGTTGATGAGGGTGCCTACGATGATGATGATGATGATGACGACGATGATCTGATGGAAGATTAGGCAAAAACTCTGAAGCAATGTTGCACTTAGACAGTATTATGAGAGTGCAACTACCCAGGATGCTCAGAAAAAAACCTAGCTTCCCGATTTGTAGTTGGTGTTGAGGATTGATTCTTTATATTTCTGTGGATAGTCTATTTTCACGAATTCGCTCATCGAATCTATCAGGACGCAACCTGTTCTGGTTACTCACTGCGGGATTGAGTGCCTTTACGATTAGTCTGGACTTGACAGCTAACCGCTTTCTCAATCCCCAAGCGTCCTTGTTCCTACCCCTAGCCGTTTGTGGCTTACTCTCTGCTGCATTCGGGTATTGGGTAATTCCTCTACTGGTTCGGATTAAAGCGGGACAGTTTATTCGAGAAGATGGCCCGCAAGCTCATCTCAAGAAAGCAGGTACTCCCACAATGGGCGGTATCTTTTTCATTCCCGTCGGAGTGGGGATGGGTTTAATCTGGTCAGGATTTCATCCCCATGTGATTGCTATTTCTATTTTAACGCTGGCTTACGGTTTTGTCGGTTGGTTGGATGACTGGCAAATTCTCAGACGCAAATCCAATAAAGGCATTTCTCCTAAAATGAAGTTAGCCTTGCAGGTGGGGTTAGCAACATTATTTTGTTTAGTCTTAGCAACCAATGGGTTTGGCAGTCTGTCTCTACAATCTTCTGACATTTCTACTGTTGCTCTACCTTGGGGTTTAGTTTTACCTTTAGGTTTATTATTCTGGCCGTTAGCGGTTTTTGTTCCTGTCGCTGAGAGTAACGCCACAAATCTCACCGATGGCGTCGATGGCTTGATGGGAGGACTAGGGGCAATTACGCTGTTAGGACTCGCGGCTTATCTGATGCCGACTTCCCCGGAATTAATGGTGTTTTGTGGGTGTCTGAGTGGCAGTTGTTTAGGCTTTGTTAGCCATAACCGCAACCCCGCTAAGGTTTTTATGGGAGACACAGGTTCACTCGCCCTGGGCGGCGCTTTAGCAGCGATTGCTTTGATGAGTAACACGTTATGGGTTCTCCTGATTATCAGTGGAATTTTCCTGCTAGAAACCCTATCGGTTATCGCTCAAGTCAGCTATTATAAAGCAACCAAAGGGCCTGATGGCGTCGGTAAGCGTCTGTTTAGAATGGCACCGTTGCATCATCATCTAGAACTGTGCGGATGGTCAGAAACTCAGGTCGTTGGAACGTTTTATTTGATTAATGTGATTTTGGTGTTGCTGAGTTTGGCGATCGCTTAGGGGTTAAAATTGAGGGAGGAACACCGCCTCTTTAGAGGGGATAGCAGCCAAATTTCAATATGATTAATGTCTCTGTCGTCGTACCGATTTACAACGGTGAGGCAGATTTACCGGATTTGATTGAATGTTTGCGATCGCAAACTTATCCCCAAGATCGCTTAGAGTATTTGTTGGTGGATAATAACAGTCGCGATCGCACGGCTGAGATCTTGCAAACCTTAGCAACCGATCCGATTCGTCCCCTCTCAGAAAATCGCATTCAAAGTTCCTACGCCGCCCGTAACCAGGGAATTCGCATCGCCCAAGGGGAAATCGTCGCGTTTACCGATGCGGATTGTCGTCCACAACCCCAGTGGTTAGAAAAACTGGTTAGACCTTTTGAGGATGCGGCGATTGGGATTGTTGTTGGGGAAATCGTCGCCTTACCGGGTCAAACGTTACTGGAAAAACACGCAGATCGACAAGATACTCTGTCTCAAAAGCATACCATCGCTCACAAGTTTTTTCCCTACGGTCAAACTGCTAATCTTGCCATCCGTCGTCAAATCTTTGCCCAGGTGGGTTTATTTCGTCCCTATTTAACGACAGGCGGAGATGCAGATATTTGTTGGCGAATTCAGCAGCAAACTGATTATAAAGTCTATTTTGCTGAAGATGCAATTATCAAACATCGACATCGGGCAACTTTGCGACAACTACGCAGTCAATGGCGGCGTTATGGTGAGTCTAATCGATATTTACATGAACTGTATGGTGTGGAGTTGATGCGAGATTTCACAACCCAGGATTATCTCTATCGACTCGGACGTTGGTTGTTAAAAGAAATGCCCATTAACAGTATAAAGGCGATCGCACAACAAGCCGATTTAGTTGATATTCTCAATACTCCCATCGGTTTGCTGAATGTTCAAGCCCGTTGTCAGGGTCAAAAACAAGCAAAACTCCCTGAAAAAGCGAAAGAAATTGAACAATTATAGACATCTGAAACGAATACTTATTCCCCCTCAAAAATTTTTTTTGCAGTTAAATTAAACTGAAGATAGCGATCGCATTTTGGAAAATGAAAACACCCTGCTTTCCAAGGCAGGGCTTGCGGTTGACTCGCTTCCCGAGTTCAAAAATGCGAACACCAAAAATTAGAATGAAACAGCCCTGCTGGCTTTGAAAGCAGGGTGATGTAGTTAAAAAAAAGGGGGAGAATTGAATGCAGCCTGAATGAAAAATTGCAGCCTGAATTAGCGGTTATACAACTTTGTCAGATGCAGTAAGCGATCGCTAATTTCCGAAGTGAGTTGATCCGAACTTTCATAACGCCAACGCCAATTTCCCGCATTGATACTCGGATCATTCATCCGCCCCTTATTATCTAAACCCAACAAATCTTGCAAGGGAATAATGGCTTGATTTGCCACAGATTTTAAGGCTAAAGCAATGAACTCCCAATGAATTTCTTTAACTTCGTCAGGGTGAGAATAACCCAGATATTGGGTAACGTGTTGTTTTTCGGGTTCGCCTGCTTGTTGCCACCAACCGACGGTGGTATCATTATCGTGAGTTCCGGTATAAACCAAACAATTCTGAACAAAATTGTGAGGAAGATAGGGATTTTTCGGCGTATCTGCAAAGGCAAATTGTAGAATTTTCATCCCCGGAAACTCAAAGCGATCGCGAAGTTCTTCAACTTCGGGGGTAATAATTCCCAAATCTTCCGCCAAAACAGGTAAACTTCCTAAACCCTGGCGAATCGCTTCAAAAAACTCCTCCCCAGGCGCTTTAATCCATTCCCCATTCATGGCAGTTTCTTCACCCGCAGGCACCCGCCAATAGGCTTCAAACCCTCGGAAATGATCAATTCTGACTAAATCGGCATAGGCGAGAGTCGCTTTAAAACGTTCAATCCACCAAGCAAAACCCGTGCGTTTTAACTCATCCCAATCATAAACCGGATTACCCCAAAGTTGACCCGTTTCGCTAAAATAATCGGGGGGAACTCCGGCAATATAAGCAGATTCTAACGTTTCAGGATCAAGTTGGAAAATATTCGGTTGCGCCCAAACATCAGAACTATTGTGACAGACATAAATCGAAATATCACCAATAATTGAAATGCCTTTATCATTGGCGTAGCGGCGGAGATTTCGCCATTGTTCAAAAAACTTGAACTGAAGGAACTTATGATACAAAATGCGATCGCTAAGTTCTTCGGATTTAGCTTTCATCGCCTCCGGTTCCCGACGAGCGACGCGCGCGTCCCATTTATTCCAGGGTAAACCATCATGGGCTTCTAATAAGGCCATAAATAGGGCATAATCATCTAACCAGGCGGAAGTCTCCTGACAGAAGGATTCAAAAGCCGGATTGGGATTTCCCGAGAGAGATTCCCGAAACCGATCAAAAGCCCGTTGAAGAAACTCTGTCTTATGGGGGATGACACGATCAAAATTTACTCGATTGGGAGTAACATCTTCACTGGGGGGTAAAGGGGTTAATTCATCCGCATTTAGTAACCCTTGTTCGGCCAATTGATCCAAACTAATTAGTAAAGGATTTCCAGCAAAGGTGCTAAAGTTCATAATATAGGGGGAATGCTCATACCCAGTGGGGCCGAGCGGCAGAATTTGCCAGAGGGTCTGACCACTTCTGTCCAAGAAGTCGATGAACTCATAGGCAGATTGCCCTAAATCGCCGATCCCAAAAGGACTGGGTAAGCAGGTCGGGTGCAGTAAAATCCCACTTGCACGTTGAAACGTCATAACTAAATACTGAGTTTGGATTATTTCAACATCATATCTACTAAGCTTGTTTGATCGTATATCCTTAGTCAAAAAATCGGGAGAAATCCTCAACCTTTTTCCGACTTTCTTGGAGAATCCCAACAAATCAACAGGTTATCTTGAATGAGGAATAGAAAATCAAGCTAAAGTAGGGGCGGGACAAAATGTATGTCTCTGTTCAAACAACCTACATCAACCCGCCCAACCCGTTTTTGATCCAGACTCAGGACTCAAATCTGATGTCGATTGTAATCAATCAAGACTTTTCTGAAAATCTATCTTAAGACAGAGGAAAGTCAGCGCTCATCAACTCAAACCATGCCCATACTTGATGGGTGTATAACTTCAGGTAAGTGCAGTCAAACAACAGCGAAGTATCAATAGAAACATCTAAACATTTGTTGCTTTGCCTTTGCTGGATGGCTTCTAGATGATTGTGTAATTTGTAGCTCAGACTAGATATTCGAGAATATGCAACATTCCAAACTTAGCAACGATCCCCTCTGGTTTAAAGATGCCATTATCTATGAGGTGCCGGTGCGTGCCTATGCCGATAGTAACGACGATGGTATTGGTGATTTTCTGGGTTTAACCGAAAAGCTAGACTACCTACAGGATCTCGGAGTAACAGCCATCTGGGTGCTGCCCTTTTTCCCTTCACCGTTGCGCGATGATGGTTATGATATCTCCGACTACATGAACGTTAACCCCATTTATGGCACGTTAGAAGACTTTAAAACGCTTCTCGATGCCGCTCACGAACGGGGAATTCGGGTGATAGCAGAGCTTGTTGTTAATCATACTTCTGATCAGCATCCTTGGTTTCAACGCGCCAGACGATCACCCAAAGGCAGCACAGAGCGAGATTTCTACATTTGGAGTGATACCCCAGATAAATATTCTGAAGTGCGGATTATTTTCCAAGACTTTGAAACCTCAAACTGGGCATGGGACCCGGTAGCCAAAGCCTATTACTGGCATCGGTTCTACTCCCACCAACCGGATCTCAACTATGAGAACCCGGTACTGCAAAAAGCCGTGTTAGACGTTTTAGACTTTTGGATGGAAATGGGGGTTGATGGCATCCGCTTAGACGCCGTACCCTATTTATTTGTCCGCGAAGGAACCAACTGTGAGAACTTACCGGAAACTCACGGGTTCCTCAAAAAACTCCGAGGCCATATGGACTCGAAATTTGACAACCGAATGATGTTGGCCGAAGCCAACCAATGGCCGGAAGATGCCGCAGCCTACTATGGAGAGGGCGATGAATGTCACATGAACTTCCATTTTCCCCTCATGCCACGACTGTTTATGTCGTTGCGGATGGAAGACAGTTTCCCAATTATTGATATTCTCAACCAAACGCCTGCAATTCCTTCTAACTGTCAATGGGCGCTATTCCTGAGAAATCACGATGAACTGACGTTGGAAATGGTCACAGATGAAGATCGTGACTATATGTACAAAGTCTACGCCCAAGATCATCAAGCTCGGATTAATTTAGGCATTCGCCGACGGTTAGCCCCTCTGTTGGGCAACGATCGCCGTCAAATTGAGTTGATGAATAGTTTATTGCTCTCACTGCCTGGAACGCCTGTGTTGTACTATGGCGATGAAATTGGCATGGGGGATAACATCTACATTGGCGATCGCAATGGCGTAAGAACACCGATGCAGTGGAGTCCCGATCGCAATGCGGGCTTTAGTCGCGCTAATCCTCAAAAGCTCTATCAGCCTGTCGTCGTTGATTCAGAATACCACTTTGAAGCCGTTAACGTCGAAGCTCAGGGTGCGAACCCCAACTCGCTGTTATCGTGGATGAAGCGTCTGATCGCTATGCGGAAGCGCTTCCAGGCTTTTGGTCGCGGTACCTTTGAGTTACTGCATCCCGAAAACCGCAAGGTGTTAACGTTTATCAGAACCTATAGCGGGGAACATATTCTCGTCGTCGCGAACCTGTCTCGGTTTGTGCAAACGGTAGAGTTAGATCTGTCGGCATTTGCCGGAATGATGCCTGTAGAAATTTTTGGTCGCGCTCAATTTCCTAAAATTGAAAAGTCGCCTTATTTTCTCAGTATCAGTCCCTATGGGTTTTACTGGTTCATGCTGCAACTTGATCCGAGTCTGACAGAACCGCTCCCTCAGAAAAAACTGCCTGTAATGGCTGTAACTCAAAGCTGGAAACAAGTGTTAGAAAGCTCAGAGTTAAAGAGCAAACTCGAGTCAATTTTAGCGGAGTATCTGCTGAGTTGTCGTTGGTTTATCGGCAAGTCTCAAGTCATGCAGTCGGTTCGTATTACTGATATTATTCCGATTCTGCACCAGGAAACAGAAGCGGTTCTTTCATTAATTCAAGTCGAATACACCGAAGGTTTCCCGGATACCTATGTACTGCCCCTCAGTTATGCCACAGAGGAACGGGCTGAAGAAATTCAAGAAACCATGCCCCAAGCCGTTATCGCTTCCCTGAAAGTCGATGAAGAAGCCGGGATTTTGTTTGATGCGATCGCCTCAGAAAACTTTATGAGTGCCTTACGGCAGATGATAGTTAACCGGATGACTTATCCCGGTAAGCTAGGGCGTTTAGTGGCGATGACAACAGATGCGATCACACAGGAAGAAGATACCCTGCAAGGACAGTTTGAGACGGCTATCGAAAAAGGAAATCGCATTAATACCCTCGTTGTTTATGGGGGGCGGTTTGTGTTTAAACTGTTCCGGCGTGTCGAAGAAGGAATTAACCCGGAACTTGAAGTTCGGCATTTCCTGGGAAGTCGCGCTCCCTTAGCCCATATTGCCCCGGTGATCGGAGGGTTAGAATATCGCCGTCACCGCTCAGATGCCATGACCATTGGGGTTTTACAGCCTTATATTCCAGATGCGACGAATGCTTGGACTGTGACCCTTGATATTCTCCGAGATTATTTTGATCGGGTTGTTGTTGAACAAGCCAATTTAGAAGAAATTCCCCTTCCGACAGAAGAACTGGTGAATTTAATTGAACAACCTGTACCCGAGTTAGCAGCCCTGACGATTGGTTCCTACCTGAGTAATGCGGAACTTTTGGGTCAACGCACGGCGGAAATGCACATTGCATTGTCAGCAGACTACGACAACCCCGACTTTTCACCCGCGCCGTTTACCTCACTCTACCAACGTTCGATTTATCAATATTCTCGCAACCTCACCGGACAAGTCTTTTTCCGCTTGAAAAAATTGCTTCCCAGTCTTCCTCTAAGGACTCAAACCCTTGGGCATCAATTAATGACTCGCAAAGACTTTTTGTTAGCCCGACTGCGACAAGTCCTCAACCTCAAGATTACCGCCATGCGGACTCGCTGTCATGGTAACTACAGTCTTGAGGAGTTGCTGTTTACCGGAAAAGATTATGTCATCCTGGACTTTGAGGGAGAAGCCTACCGCACTTTAAATGAGCGTCGGATGAAGCGATCGCCCCTGCGAGATGTCGCCGGAATGCTACTATCGTTTGATTATGCGACTCGTGTTGCTCTCCGCAATGAAGTGGAAAATGGCATGATTCGAGAGGAAAATCTCGAACAAATGCAGCAATGGTCGCAGTTTTGGTCGGCTTGGGTGAGAGGGGCTTTCCTCAAGAGTTACCTTGAAACGGCGGCGCAAGACTCCTTCCTTCCCAAAAGCACGGCGGAGTTAGAGGTGTTGCTGGAATGTTATTTGCTGGAAAACGCCATTCAAGACTTAGGAATCTATCTGCAAGAATCTAACGATATGCTGGATATTTCTATTCAGCTTTTGATTGATTTTAGCAGCCGCTTAATGTCTTAAGACTTGAAAACCTAACAACAATTGTTCTAAACCCGCCCCCTTCCCCCAATCAATTAATGATTCATATCATGTCCGACTAATCAATAATGATTCTGTAGGGGCGGGTTCAGTCAATATCTTTAGCACTACTCCGAGATTGAGA
>NZ_LATL02000348.1 GCF_000972705.2 Limnoraphis robusta CS-951
TTACATAACAACACACATCATCCCTGCAAAATATGAACCAGCACCGTAAAATTAAATGTAGAATTAATTATAAACATAGCCACCTTTAACGGGTGGTCGCGTGCGGGGGGTTGACGCTTCGCCGGACGCTGCTTCAATAACCGGAGTCTTATGCCTTCCTCCACGTCCGTTTCAAGTCTCAGAATGTCCTCCCGCGACTATTAACAAATCTTGTTTTTGTTTGTTTGTGTCTTCAAGTTGGATTTTCTCATTGACTTGAAGACTTCCCTTGTTCTGCCCTCAACTAAAGGAGTTCCAACCTAATCTTCTATTCTGTAGTATTTATGGGACAAGGCGGGTTTTTCTACCTCTTTGATTTTACCATAAAAGTCGCCCTTAAGGGCGTTGTGCAATTATACTGTTTAACATAACTTTTTTAAATCAAATAAAAGTAATCTATTTTAAATTTTACCAAAAAAAGATCACTTTTATTTTCTTTTTTACCCCCGACTTTGAAAACACCCTGGCTTGGTCAGGGGGGTGGCGTAGCCGGGGGGATCAGCATCAATCTAACTTTTCTTCTCCGCCTGTTTGATTAATGTTCATCCTTTTGCAGTAATGCTTCTATTTGTCGAAGAATCGTTTTGAGCAACTGGGTTAACAAGGGTAAATTATCTGAGGGGAGAGGCGCTGAGTCTGAACGTTGTTCAATCTCTGTGAGTTTTTTCTCCAGTTGTTGCGCCAAGCGTAAAGCATCCCGACTCAAAACAGCCATTTTGTGTTGTTGGTGAAATTTTAACGCCGCACCTCGCAACACTTGTAAGTTTGCTTCTTCGCCATATTCTCCCGGTGTAACTCGTAAACGCAACAAAATATGAGTTCCGCTATAAATCCGCTCAATTTCTGCTTGTTTGGATTTTTCAACCGGAATTAACGGCAGTTCTAGCAACCGCTTCAACTCATTAATCACCCCTTGAAATTGACTGGCTTCCAAATTTTCTAAGACTGATTGTAACACTCCATCTTGACTCCACAAAATTCGACCCGTACAGCCTTGACGTTCAAAAAAAAGCCGACCAATTCCCCCCGCCAGAACCCGACCTAAGAGTTCATGTAATAATTTTTCGGGAGTGAGTGTCGCTAAAACTTCAATCGGATGATTGAAGTAATTTGTATAGATTTCAAGAGTATGCGAATTTTTTGTATAATGATTTTCCACTAATTTATGCTGATCTTTAGACTCATAAACCGAGTAATTATTAGAGTTTATCTGAGGATTTGAATAACCGTTATCATTTTTTTTTACCTGATTTTTAGAGTAATTTTCTTGAGCTATATCTGTATTTTGTGAATTTTGAGTATGATATAAATAAGCCGATAAAATAGCCTCTTGTTCTGGAAAAGAAATCTTTTGTGTCTGCACAGAGCAATGACGATAAGCTAACATTTTATTGACATAATCTAAAGCTGAATGATCATCCGGGTCAACAACCCCGAGACGCAAACAATTATCAATTAATGATAGCGGTAGAACTTGATAGTGCAAACACACTTCAAAAGGGAGGATACTATCAATTAAAGGAAAAATCAGTTCAGCGTCCATGGAAGTCGCCTCATTGGTGGGAGTTTGAGCAAACATTTTCCGATCAAAAAGTAACTTTGTTATTCCTAACACCGACTCCAATCCCAAAACCTGATAACAGCAAATGACTTTCCTACATAGATGTCATTTGACAATCTAAAAGTCCGTGAAATTCCCCTGAAATTTTGGAGCGGTGCAAGTCTAGTAGATGCTCAAAGTTTACCCAGAGTTTATAAACTTTTTTGCAGACTCTATCTTTTCTAGTTTAACAAGTTCAGGCCCTCCAAGATCTTTGTTTTCCAGAGATGTTAAGAAGTGCAACAGAGAGCAGATAGACACCCTTTACCTGATCTTACTCTTTTGCTAGGATTCGGTCGTGTTATATTAAATTCCGGATCAAGAACGTCAAATTGTGTAAAATTTGTTTACGGATTCGTACAATACAAACAGTATATGGTGCGAGGAGAATTTTTGACTTCCAGTCTGAGATGCCTGAGTTGCCTAGTTGTTTTTCTATTACTCGCTACCCCTCAACCCGTCATTTCCTCCCCGGTTAATGATGGAGTTGTTGCAACGCGAAAATTATCCGTCCGCAAATTTTCCTCCTCTGGCAGTCAGACTCAACCTGAGTTACACTTAGTGATCAAACTGAGCGATCGCCGAGTTTACGTTTATCGTCAGCAACAACTCCTCACCAGTTATCCCATTGCTGTCGGTCGAGAAGGTTGGGAAACCCCCACAGGTCAATATCAAGTTATCCAGAAAATTCAAGAACCCGCTTGGCAACATCCCTTCACCGGAGAAATTGTCCCCCCAGGCCCTGAGAACCCCTTGGGAATGCGTTGGATAGGCTTTTGGACGGATGGCACCAACTACATCGGCTTTCACGGTACCCCCAACGAAGACACCGTAGGACAAGCCGCTTCTCATGGCTGTATCCGAATGTTGAACCAAGATGTACAGTTATTATTCGATAAAGTCACCATTGGAACCCCAGTAATTGTTCAACCCTAATCAACCTTAAGGCAGTTTCTAACCTTCACTTCGATAGATGCAGAATAAATCATAACAATGGGATGATCCGAACGACAGATTAATCTAAGGAATAGAGACATTATGAATCAGTATCCCAATATTCCCCCTTTTATTGAGAACGACCAACAAGAGTATTACGATAGCGGAGTTCCCAGTAAAGTCGCAGTTGCCGGACATCCTTTACATCCCTTAATTGTCACCTTTCCGATTGCTTTTTTAGTCGGAGTATTAGGAACAGATATCGGATATTGGTTAACCCGTGATATTTTTTGGGCGAGGGCTTCTGTCTTGTTATTAGTCGCCGGACTGTTAACGGGATTATTAGCTGCAATTACCGGAATGATCGACTTTTTAGAAATTGATCGAGTCCGACAACACAGCGCTGGCTGGATTCACATGATTGGCAATATTATCGCCTTAGTCTTGTCAGGAATTAGTCTGTTTTTTCGTTGGGAACAGCCAGGAGATTTTATCCTATTTACCGGATTAATTCTATCATTAATTGTTGCTTCAGTTTTAGGACTTACTGGTTGGTTTGGCGCCGAACTCGTTTATCGCCATAAAGTTGCAGTCATTGGTAATGGCATTCAACAAAGACCATAAATCATTAATTGTTGATAGCATTGTGTGTGGATTATAAGGTCTATCCTATCAACCCGGTTGATCAGAGAAACTGGGTTTTTAATTAACTGTGTCTCATGCAATTGAAAACCACTATCACTGTAATCACTGGTGAAGTGTAAAGGGCGGGTTTATGTAAGTTATTGCTGGGAAAACATAAATTAATTCAGAACCCGCCCCTACATCACTGGTGAAGTGATATGAAGCCCCGCCCCCAGAACACGCATTAATCAACCGGACATGGTATCAGCCGTTTATAAAACAAGTTTTATTAGTATATAAAATTGACGGATTGTGTTTTTTTAGTGGTATACTTCTAAATAAGAATTATCCTTCAAGTCTCAAAATGCCAGTGGTACAGCATCCCCTCTTAGACCTGTCCTTATTCGCGGGTTTAATTGCCTTGAGTTCTATTCTTCAAGTTCTACCCACACAAGCACAAATAGTCCCCGATAACACATTAGGTTCGGAAAACTCGGTGGTTACTCCTAATGTTAACATTCGAGGGATTAATAGCGATCGCATCGATGGGGGTGCGGTACGGGGGTCTAACTTATTTCATAGTTTTCAAGAATTTAATATCAGAGAGGGACGGGGAGCCTACTTTTCCAATCCCGATAATATTATCAATATACTAACTCGCGTTACTGGGGGGAATATCTCAGAAATCCTCGGAACATTAGGCGTTTTAGGAAATGCTAACCTATTTTTAATTAACCCTGCGGGGATTGTATTTGGGCCAAACGCAAGATTAGATGTAGGCGGTTCATTTTTTGCCACAACAGCCGATGGAGTATTATTTGAAAATGGCTTTGAATTTGCAGCCAGTAACCCCGAAGCGCCGCCATTATTAACGATAAATATGCCGTTGGGTTTAAATATTCGAGAAAATCCAGGCGCTATTGTTAATCAAACGTTACCACAACTCGTTCGGTTGGATGAAAGTCCGTTAAGAAATGATGCAGGATTTCTGATTCCACAAGGCTTAAACGTTCCTCAAAATCAAACATTAGCATTAGTTGGTGGAGATGTATTATTTGATGGAGGCTTTGCAATTTCTCCTGGAAGTCGAATTCAATTAGGAGGCTTATCAGAACCGGGAATTATTGAATTAACAAATGTAGGGGCGAATGGCAATACGCCCATTCTTCAGTTTCCCGATAATATTCAACGGGGAAATGTTGCGTTAACCAATGAATCTCAAATAAACGTTCGTGCAGATGGAGGCGGAGACGTTAATATTAATGCGAGAAATGTTGAGATATCGGGCGATAGCGTTATTCGAGCGGGAATTGATGATGGATTGGGTTCTTTGGAAGCGCAAGGTGGAGATGTTAATATTAACGCTCAGGAAAACGTTTTGATAACAGGTGCAGAAAGTTCGATTAGAAACAGTATTGACATTGATGGAATCGGTCAAAGCGGAAACATTAACATTACAGCTAATTCACTTTCAATAAATGGCGGTGCTTTTATCAGCACTTCTATTTTAGGAAACGGAAACGCAGGGAATATAAATGTCAAAGCCGCATCCATTGAAATTTCGGGTACTTCTCCTGATGGTGAGTTTGAAAGCGGTTTTTTTGCGGATGTCACCGACACAGGTATTGGTAATGCAGGCAATATTCAAATCGAAACCGGACAATTTAGACTAACAGAAGGAGCGTTAATTCAATCTGCTATTTTTGGAGAAGGAAATGCAGGTTCAGTATCAATTTTTGCAACCGATTCTGTTGACTTATCAAGTAGTAATATTTTTAGTAATGTTGTAGAAAATGCTGTTGGGAATAGTGGAACAGTTGAAATTAATACGGGGGATTTGTTATTGTCTGAAGGAGCGCGAATTAATACTAGCACTTCTGGACAAGGAAATGCAGGTAACATAAACGTAAAAGCTGCATCCGTTGAGGTAACAGGTACTTCTCCAGACGGTCAGTTGTCGAGTGGTTTTTTTGCTAACGTCAACGAGACAGGGATGGGTAATGGAGGAAACATTCAAATAGAAACAGGACAGTTACGACTGACTGATATAGCGATAATTTCAAGCAGTACATTCGGACAAGGAAATGCAGGTTTAGTATCGATTTTTGCAACCGATTCTGTGGACTTAGCAGATAGTGGTATTTTCAGCAATGTTGGAGAAAACGCTGTTGGAGATGGGGGAAATATTGAAATTTCAACCTCATCGCTTAATGCAATAAATGGAGAGATTAGTTTAAATACATCTGGGAACGGAAACGCAGGAGATATTAATATAAAAGCACAGCAGATAGATCTTTCAGATTCTATGATAGCGGGGGATACTCTTGGAACGGGTAGCATTGGAAATATTACTATCGACACGGGAACTTTGATGCTTCGTGATGGTGCTGATATTAGACTGACTATCCGAGAAGAAGGAGCAACAGGTTCAACAGGAAATATAACCGTTAACGCTTCCGAGTCTGTAGACATAATAGGCGTTTCACCAACTGGCGTTCAAAGTCGAATCAATACCCGGACTTTTGGCAACGGTAATACAGGAAGCGTTATTATCAATACTCCCAGATTAGCCGTTCGGAATGGAGGTAGTATCTTTGCTAGTAGCTTCAATACCGGACAAGCAGGAGATGTGATTATTAATGCTTCAGAATCCGTTGAAGTCAGTGGAGGAAGCCCCATTCAATCTGATCTAGATTCTGTTGAATTTGTTATAGAACCTTCCATTAATCCTGAAGATAGAACTGCGATTTCTAGCGACATATCAACAGGGAGTAATCGTGGAGAAGGAAGGGCAGGAAGCGTTTTCATCACCACAAATAAACTCACAATTCGAGAGGGAGGAGAAATAGGAACTTCTACTTTAGGAAGGGGGAGTTCAGGTTTGGTACAAGTCAAAGCCAATGAAGTGGAGATAACGGGACAGTTGAATATTGGTGAATTCAACTCAAGAAGCGGCTTAACTGTTTTTACAAATGGTGAAGGAACCGCAGGAACTCTTAATTTAGAAACCGGACGATTAACCGTTCGAGATGGAGGTCGTATATCAGTAACCAGTGGAAACGGCAGTAGCGCTGGCTCTATCAATATTCAAGCTTCTATTGTTGAATTAATTGGAGATGGAAGATTTCCCAGTGAAAATGGAGAGATAATATTTCCCAGTCAAATTGCTGTAACAACAGGTAGAACGGAAGAAACATCTCTTAATACAGAATTTAGCGGTACTAGCGTGGGAAGTATCACACTCGAAGCAGACCAATTAAGAATTCTCAACGGAGCAGAGATATCAACTTTTACAGGAGATGTCGGCAGTTCGGGTTCAATTGATATTCGCGCAAATAGTATCGAAATTAGCGGTAGAGGAACTCGAACGATTACCTTATCAACTGGAGAAACCGCAATAGGTAGTCAAATTGTTGCTCTAGCTAGTAACGGAGGCAACACCGGAGATATTTCAATTACCACACAAAGATTAATCGGACAAGATGGAGCATCAATTAACACTAATAGTTTGGGAATGGGTTCTTCAGGTTCAATTAGTATACAAGCTCAAGAGGTATTATTTGATGATCAAGTTAATATTTCGAGTGGAACGTTTGGTGCGGGTAATGGAGGAAATATTACCATTGAAACGGAACAACTTAGAGTTCAGAATAATTCTACAATTTCTTCAGGAATTAGCCTACTAAATGAATCCGAAATCACTTCCGTTGAAATACCCCAAAATCGCCGAGGAGGAACAGTCTTCATTCAAGCCTCAGAATCAGTTGTTCTTGACGGGGAAGGAACATCAATTTCTACTGGTGTTTCGGAAAAAGAAACTATCGGTAATGGTGGAAATATCATTATTGAAACCGGACGTTTAACTGTGAGCAATCGAGCTTTCTTGTCTACAGGAGCTTTCGGAATTGGAGATGCGGGGCAGATAAACTTGCAAGCGGAAACTATTGAATTAATAGGTGGTTCTTTTATTGGTGCAATAGTTTTTGATACGGGCGTTGGAAATGGGGGAACGGTAACGATTGATGCTGAACAATTAACAGTTAGAGATCAATCTGGCATTTTTGTAAGTAGTCGCGGTGAAGGGAATCCCGGAAATATAGACGTAAGTGCTTCCCAAGTTCGCCTAGAAAATGAAGGACGTTTGGAAGCAGAATCCATTACGGGTGAAGGCGGAAATATTACTATCAATTCTCCCGATATTCGAGTGCGGCGCCAAAGCGCAATTTCAGCAACCGGAAGTCAAAGCGGTCAAACGTTTGATGGAAATATTGATATTAATTCTAATTTTTTAGTATTGTTAGAAAACAGCCAAATTGTTACCAGCGCTTTTGACCCAACAGGAGGCAGCAATATTAATATTCGTCCTTTGGAAAGTGCCGAATTAGCAGTTTTACAATCTCAAAATAGTATTATTAATGCTGCCGGAGAACTTTCTATTGATGATACTCTCAATTTTGACCCGCCAGAATCAACTCAAGTTGAAGTGGTTGATCCGGCTGCATTAATCGCTCAAGACCCCTGCAAACAAAGAGGAGACAGTCAATTTATTATAACCGGACGAGGCGGTATTGCGTTCAACCCCACTCAAGATTTATTTTCAGTTCCCGAGTTAGAATTATCTCTGATTGAACCTGTGACTCCTTCAGTTAATCGTTCCTCCCAACGTCGTTCACAACAATCAAAAAAACGAGATAATCATCCTATTGATTCTAGAACTATTGTTCCGGCGAGGGGATGGATAAGAGATGAGAAAGGAGACGTTATATTAGTGGGTTATGACCCAACAAAAACGGGAGTTCAGCGTCAACCTCAACCCACTCCTCAAACTTGTCAACCCTAGAGACTTCTATCCAATGGGTTAAATCTTGCAAAGATGAAAAATCGGGTGGGGCGGGTTTAAACAGTTACCAGTGAACAGTAAACAGTGATAACTGTAAAAACTGGTAACTAATAACTAATAACTGTAAACTGTAAACTGTAAAAACTGGTCACTGTAAACTGTAAACTGTAAACTGTAATGAACCCGCCCCTACAAATGATTATTGATTAGTCGGAGATAATATTAGTTTCTCACATTTTCCTCTAACCAGTTTGTCAAGTCTTGCAAAGATGAAAAATCTAGCAACACCTCGGCTAACATCTCCAATTGTTCTAAGGAAAGTAATTCAATTTGAGAGCAGACTTGAGGATTGATTTGATCAAACTTTCGAGCAAGTTGACGTAGGATAAGCACTCGCTCTCCCTGCTGTCTACCATCTTCTAATCCTTGTCGTCTACCATCTTCTAATCCTTGTCGTCTACCATCTTCTAATCCTTCTTGATAAACTCGGGTTTGCTTGGAGTCTGTTGCTAATTCCAACATCTGAATAATCTCCTGACGAGTCAATTGCGGAAACTTATAAACCATTGTCGTTTCTATCAATTCCATGATAACTGGTACAGGAAGTTGTGTGGCTTGTTGAGCCTGAGATAACAACTGCTTGGCTTTGTTGACTGCCGTTTCCTGGGGTTCTAGAATTAATTCTACAACGCCCAACTCAACCGATGAACCAGAAAGTTCATTCAGATAGATACGCTGAACTTGAGAACTCTCTAACAGCGTTCGGTAGAGATGGGTTTCTTCAGGTTCTAGGCTAATATTAGGATAAATTGCCACGGCTTGCCAGTTTACTGTTGTTGGATTTTGTGCTAAGAACAAAAACACTTCTGCAAACAGTCGATGATACAGTAAGGGATCTTTTTGAAACTGAACTTCTACAAAATAAACCGTTGGGTTTGTGGCTTCCGGTGGCGGTAAAAATACGCCATCAATACGGAAAGCGGTTTGCTTCAGTTCAACAGATTGAAATTGATACCCCTCCTGAGTGGGTTGACCAATTAGCTCGAAGAAAATAGCCGGAGCCGTTTGGAAGATGCGGTAAAAAAGCGAGTCTGTTTTCACGCTTGTTCGTAGAATTACCTCTCCAAATATTATAGGGTAAAATGGGGGTTTATTCACATTTTGGGCGCAAGCCTTGCGTCCCTACATTTTTTCCATCCACAACATTGAGATTATTCACAAAAAAAGTACCCCGTTAACGGTACAATTAATCATCAGGTTGTCAAAATGCCAATGAGTATTAATTATTACGAATGACTGTCATTTCTTCCCCCATCCAAGATAGCAACTTCTGGCCGAATTTACTGCAACAACTCCTCGACCGTGACTCCCTCTCTATTTCCCAAGCCTCAACGTTGATGGAGGGATGGCTAAACGAGGAAATTCCCCCGGCACTTTCGGGTGCAATATTAATAGCCTTGCAAACCAAAGGTGTCTCCGCAGAAGAATTAGCAGGAATGGCTTCTGTATTGCAGTCTCAGTCGGCTATTTCTTCGACCATTGTGGCCAATAGACCAAGTTCTCCCTATCGAATTATTGATACTTGTGGGACGGGGGGAGATGGCGCTTCTACCTTTAATATTTCAACGGCTGTGGCTTTTGTAGCGGCTGCTGCGGGAGTTCCTGTTGCTAAACATGGCAACCGTTCCGCTTCCAGTAAAGTGGGTTCTGCGGATGTTTTAGAAGCGCTCGGAATTCAATTAAATGCACCCTTTGAAAAAATTACTTCAGCGTTAACAGAAGTCGGAATTACCTTTCTATTTGCACCCGGTTGGCATCCCGCAATGAAAGCCGTTGTTCCCCTCAGAAAAACCTTAAAAGTACGAACCGTTTTTAACCTTTTAGGGCCGTTAGTCAATCCTTTAAAACCATCGGGTCAAGTGATGGGTGTTTATGACCCCAATTTACTCGAAACCATTGCCGAAGCGTTAGGAAAATTAGGGTTAAAATTAGCAATTGTATTACATGGACGAGAACGACTTGATGAAGCCGGGTTAGGAGATTTAACCGATTTAGCGGTATTATCAGAAAACAAGGTGGAAAAAGTGGAAATAAACCCGGAAGAATTGGGGTTAACTTCAGCAGAAATAACCGCCTTGAAAGGTGGAGAAGTTGCCGAAAATGCAGAAATATTGCAAAATGTTTTACAAGGAAAAGCAACCCAAGCTCAACAAGATGTGGTTGCTTTAAATGCGTCTTTAGCCTTACAAGTGAGCGGTTTTGTTCCCATCGGCGATCATGTTTCGGGACTGTCTATTGCTCAAGATATTATCAGCAGTGGTGCCGCTTGGTCTAAACTCGAACAACTGGTAAAATTCCTCAAGTAACGTGCATTTCGACTGGGGAAATTAACCACAAAGCCACTAAGACACGAAGATGTTATTACTTGGTGTCTCTGTGTCGAGCGTGTTTTTTCTTCTTTCTAGTTAACTGACCACAAAGACACGAAGACACGAAGATTTCCTCTGTTTGTGCCTTAGTGTCTTGGTGTTTTTTCTTCTTTAAACCTTACCTTTATTCAGGAGGCAAGCCGCAGCGTCCCTACTGATTTCTAGATTGTTGAAAATGCTACTCAACTTTCTTCAGAGACTAATTCTTGAGGATGAACTTCGCTACACACTTCATAAAAAGAGGTTTTGGGTGCTTTTGCAAAGAGATGTGCCATTTCATTCATAATGGCTTCATAGACATCACTATGATTTTCATTCATATCTTCTAGATTTTCCCAGAAAATAATGGCAATTCCTTTATCGGTTCCGGGTTCTTGTAACAGATAAGATCCTTTAAAGCCTTTGGTATAAGTTGAAACGGCTTTTTCAAACAGTTGTTCGGCTTCATCAAATTTACCGGGTTTAAATTCACCGATCGCAACGTAGGCATATTGATGTTTAAGAAAATCTAAAAATTCTGACATTTTGAACCCACAATAATGAACATCACTGGCATTGTAGATTACCCGATCTGATCTGATTAAATCAAGCTGATCGTTAAAATTTTTGTAATTGTGCCTCTGGGTTGAAAAACTGGCGACAAATGCCCGCAGTTAAGACTAGGGTAGCAATTAAATTCGCCACTGCGATCGCCAACAGAATCAATATTTGATAGGACACGGCATCCAACGGATTCACCCCAACGAGCAACTGACCTGTTAAAATACCGGGAAGGGTAGCAATGCCGACAATTGTCATTGAGTTGAGCGTGGGAAGTAGCCCCGCCCGTATCGCTTCAGTCCGGTAGAGTTTCACCGCTTCAGTCGGAGTCGCCCCTAAACTCAGATGGGTTTCAATTTCTATCTGGGAACGGTTTAACGTCGTGACTAAACGTTCTCCGGCTATAGAAGCCGCATTCATGGCATTTCCTAAAATAGCTGCTAATAACGGAATCAGATATTGAGGACTATACAACGGCGTCGGTTGAATCACCAATAATTGAGCATAACCGACAATTAACACCGCACTCAACCCCAACGCCCCCCAAACCCAAGGGAAAAGTTTAGGGACTTTTTGACTGATGCGGTTGCGGGTGACAACGCTAACCAGGGTTAACATCAACAGCCCAAAGGCTAAAATTAGCCAAGGGTTAGGTTGATCGGGATCAAGAACTACTGCTAAAACATACCCCGCAACGGCTAACTGTACAAGGGTTCGCAACGTAGCCAGGAGAAATTGCCCTTCTAAGCCTAATTGTTGCCAAAATGATATTGCGATCGCAATGGCAATTAGTCCCAATGCTAACGCTAAATCTGTAAAATCTAGGGGAATTGACAAGGTTATTCACGGATAACGGATAACTAATCTCTCATTTTAAGGTGGTGTGAGCGTGAACAAAATTCCTCCCATTGATCTCAGTCAACAGTACAAATTAATTGCACCGGAAGTCAGTATCGCCGTTCAACAGGTGTTAGCCTCCGGTTACTATATTGGGGGATCGGAGGTTGAACAGTTTGAACAACAGTTTGGTGAATATATTGGCGTTTCTGACTGTATTAGCTGTAACTCCGGTACCGATGCGTTATTTCTCGCTCTCCGCGCCCTTGATATTGGCCCGGGCGATGAAGTGATTGTTCCTGTATTTACCTTTATTGCAACGGCTGAAGTCGTGAGTGCAGTGGGGGCGACTCCGGTGTTTGTCGATATTGATGAAAATACTTTTAACCTCGATGTTAACAAACTCGAAGCCGCAATTACTTCCAAAACAAGAGCCATTATTCCAGTACACTTGTTTGGTCAGTCGGTGAATATGACTCGCTTGATGGAGATTGCCAAAACTCACCAGTTAACAGTCATTGAAGACTGCGCCCAAGCAACCGGGGCGACTTGGGAGGGTGAAAAAGTTGGGGCTATTGGCGATATTGGTTGTTTTAGTTTCTTCCCAACAAAAAATCTAGGGGCTTGTGGGGATGGCGGCGCCCTGACAACCCATAATCGGGCGATCGCTGCTAAAATTCGCATGATTAAAGATCATGGACAATCGAGCAAGTATAATTCTGAAGTGGTTGGGATTAACAGTCGATTGGATGCCTTACAAGCGGCAATTTTGAACGTCAAACTGCGTTATCTTGATCAATGGAATGAACAACGCTGTCGCATCGCTCAACGCTATCATCAGCTTCTTGGGGCGGTTCCGGGTTTGATTCTTCCTGAAGAAGTGACTCCCGGACAAAGTGTTTGGAATCAGTATACCGTTCGAGTTCTTCAAAGACTGGGTGAGAATGGTTCTTCTTTTCTCTTTGATCGAAATGTTGTTCGCGCACAGTTAGCCGAACGGGGAATTAGTACGATGGTTTATTATCCAGTACCATTGCACTTGCAGGCACTTTACCAAAATTCAGGCTATCAAGCGGGTCAGTTTCCCGTTGCTGAACAACTGTCTCAGGAGGTGTTATCGTTGCCTATGTTTCCCGAACTGACAACTGTTCAACAAGACGCTGTGATCTACGCGATCAAGGATTGTTTGAGCCAATAAGTAAATTTACTTTCAATCTGGGTGTGTAGTTTTGTATACTGTTAATTAACAAAACGATAACAACAAGATAACATCCACGACAGCACAATCTGTCCACCCAGTTACAATTCAGCGTTCAAGAGGAAAAATAAAAGCGTGAGTCCACACCCATTCACATCTGAACGGTGTTATGACCCAGAAGCGATCGCCCAGTATTATCGCCGTCGTCCCTGGCAGGCTATTTGGCGGGCTATTACCGTAGTCTGGTTTTTTACAGGGTTTATTTTAGGTCTGTTTTGGGATCGATGGCGCCGACCCGAAGTTGAACATACACCGGAACGAGCGACTCAACTCCGAGAAATTTTAACTTATCTCGGCCCGACATTCATTAAAGTGGGTCAAGCCCTTTCCACTCGTCCTGACTTAATTCGCAAAGACTTTTTAGAGGAACTAACCCGACTTCAGGATCAGTTACCACCTTTCAACACTGAAGTGGCGATGGTAATTTTAGAAACAGAGTTAGATCGAGATATTGACAGCGTTTTTAGTCAAGTTTCTCCCGAACCTGTCGCCGCCGCAAGTTTAGGTCAAGTGTATCGCGCCCGTTTGCGAACTGGGGAAGAAGTCGCGATCAAAATTCAGCGCCCTAATTTAGTTCCCATTCTCACCTTAGATTTATATCTAATGCGATGGGCCGCCGGTTGGATTGCCCCTTGGCTACCGCTCAATTTAGGTCACGATTTGACCTTGATTGTTGATGAGTTTGGGGTTAAACTTTTTGAGGAAATAGACTATATCAATGAAGGTCGCAACGCAGAACGATTTGCTGCTTATTTTAGCGATGATCCGACGGTAAAAGTTCCTGAAATCTACTGGAAATATACCAGCACTCGTGTCCTCGTTCTCGAATGGATTAATGGGTTTAAACTCACCGATGTTGACAGTATTCAAGCGGCTGGTTTAGACCTCGATCATCTGATTTTAGTGGGAGTCACAAGCGGTTTGAGACAACTGCTAGAATTTGGTTTCTTCCACGCCGATCCCCATCCCGGAAATTTATTTGCAATGCCCGATGGTCGCATGGCATTTATTGATTTTGGCATGATGGATCAGCTAGAACAAGAGGTGAAAGAAACTTTAGTTGATTCTGTTGTACATTTGATTAATCGAGATTACAACGATTTAGCAAAAGACTTTGTTAAATTAGGGTTTCTCACACCCAAAACTAATATTTTACCGATTGTTCCTGCCTTAGAAAAGGTTCTGGGAAATGCAATGGGTGAGAGTGTTCAGGATTTTAATTTCAAGACGATTACAGACAGTTTTTCAGAACTGATGTATGATTATCCTTTCAGAGTTCCGGCGAAATTTGCCCTGATTATTCGCTCTTTGGTGACTCAAGAAGGAATTGCTTTAACGCTGAATTCCAGTTTCAAAATTGTTGATGTGGCTTATCCCTACGTCGCCCGACGTCTGTTGAAAGGGGAAACTCCGGCTTTACGTCGGCGCTTGATTGATGTACTCATAAAAGATGGTAAGTTCAAGTGGCAACGGTTGGAGAATATGTTAGCGATCGCTCAGTCTGATCAGACATTTGATATTCTACCAACGGCTCAATTGGGTTTACAATATTTACTGTCAGAAGAAGGAGAGTTTCTTCGCCGTCAACTGATTTTAGCCTTGACAGAAGATGATCGCCTTCATACCGAAGAAGTTCAACGCATCTGGAGTTTGGTTGGACATCATATTAAACCCGCTCGTTTATTTGATGTTGCTATGGGTGCGATCGCCGATTTTTCAACCGCCCAAGTCGCCGCTTTGCGACTACTACAGTAGAAACCGCTGATCAAATGATCTGCTACCAATATGGGCTGAATATTTTGATGAATTTCGAGTAGAAAAAGTTTGAGTAAATTTGACCAATGAGGTCTACAATCAGACAGAAACTCATAGGCTGAGTGCCACTTTCTACAAAAAACAGCAAGCTTGAGACAATTCAGCCAAAAAACAGGGATTAGGAGTTAATAATGCAGCATCCATCAATTCAAATACAGCATCGGCGGCTGCACCCATCTGATTGTAGACGTTTTGGTGAAACTCTTGCAATCGTTTAAGTGTCATCTGGATTAGAGAAAATTTATATAAACCTTTAATTCTCTCATCCAGATGAACTAGGGGACAAGTCCTATGGTTAGATGAGTCTAAACTCCAGCATCTGCTGGTAAAATGTGATAGGAATATTTGACTCGAACAGCTAATTTATCTGTGTTCTCTGCGTATCTGTGGTTTCAGACTATTTTATAGAACTTTCATGCCATTTTCCTAACAGTAAGTTAGATAAAGTGCTTAAAAGCAGAAAAATCACAATACCCAAAACACTAATAATCACTAAAGCGGCAAACATTCGCGGTATTTCTAGATTGTAACTAGCAATCAACATTTGATAAGCCAATCCAGAGTTAGTTCCCCCGGTTCCAGCGATAAATTCCGCAACCACAGCGCCAATTAATGATAACCCGCCACTAATTCGTAAAGCGGATAAATAATAAGGCAATGCACTGGGTAATCTTAAATAAAGCATCGTTTGCCAGCGAGAAGC